>NZ_SSXB01000011.1:0-71872 GCF_021698995.1 Blastococcus sp. KM273129
GGCAGCGCCTTGGGGGGGTCAGCGCACCGGGAAGTCGGTGGCCGCCGAGAGCGCGGTGAACTCGTCGAGCCGGACGGTGGCGGTGAGCGTCCAGGTGCCGGCGCCCGGGATGGACATGCCGTCGCCGACGTAGTGCCCCGGCCCCGCGGGCTCCAGGGCGACGTCGAGGGGCCCGATCTGCTGGCTGCGCTCGGTGAGCGTCAGCCGGATCTCGGCCGGCTGGGTCAGCCGCCCGGCGTCGTCGAAGAGGTAGACGTGCAGCGTGTTCTCGCCGGGGCGCGCCGGCTCCACCGTCAGCTGGACGCTGCCGGTGGACGCGCCGGAGCTGCCCTGCAGCGGCAGCACGACCTCCACCGGCTGGGCCAGCGCCGTGCGGGCCGGCGGGGTGGCGACCAGCACCGCCGAGAGCGCCAGGACGACGGCGGCCAGCACCGCCTCCACCAGCAGCGACCGGCGCAGCGCGGGCAGGTGCTCGGCGGCGGCCTCCGCCTGCACCCGGTCCCGCTCGGCGGCCGCCGCCACCTCCTCCGGGGCGGGTTCGGCCCGCTCGGCCGCCACGCCCGCCGCGAACGCGTGCACGGTCGTCGTGCGGCTGCGCGGACGGCGGACACCCAGCCGCTGCTGCACCCAGACGCGGGAGATCCCGGCCGCGGCCAGGACGACCACCACGAGCACGAGCTTGACCGCGAGCAGCCGGCCGTACGTCGTCTCCACCAGGGCGGTCGGCGACGCGACCTCGCGCACCGACTGCACCACCCCGGAGACCACGAGCGCGACGACGGCGCCGAACGCCAGCCGGGAGAACGCCGGGAGGGCGGTGGCCACCGCACCGGGCTCGGCGCCGGGCCGCACCGCGACGGCGAGCAGGCCGGCGAGCCCGCCCAGCCAGACCGCCATCGCCCCCGCGTGCACCGCGGCGACCAGCACGGCCAGGACCGGCCACGGCCCGGCGACGGGGTGCCCGACCGCCGCGGTGGCCACGACCAGCCCGACGCCGAGCACCGCGACCGCGGCCGCCGTACCGCGCCCGGGGTCCGCGGCCTGCCACGACCGGCGCAGCACCAGCAGCAGGGCGATCGCGAGGGCCGCGCGCGCCAGCGCACCCCAGCCCGCCCCCGTGCCCGCCGTCGCGGCCAGCAGCGCCGGGTCGGCGACCGCCGTCAGCCCGGTGCCCGCGGCGTAGGGGCCCTGCAGGAGGAAGCCCACGACGGCGGAGACGGCGACGGCGGCGGCGCCGGCGAGCGCCATCGCGCGCAGCCGCGCGGACGCCCGCCCCGCGGGCCAGCAGACCGCCACCAGCACCGGCACGCCGAGGGCCAGCGCGAGCCCGGCGTACCCGGCCCAGCGGGTGACGGGCAGCAGCGCCCCGACGACCGGGTCGGTGGCGGCCCCGTCGTCCGCGGTGCCGGCGGCGAGGAGCTCCCCGTCGCCGACGGCGAAGGAGAAGGCGCCCGAGACCGGGTGCGAGTCGGCGGAGATGACGCGGTAGGTGACGAGGTAGCCGCCGTCGGGCAGATCGCCGCGCAGCGGGATGGTGACGACGTCGCCGTCCACGGTCGCGCTGCCGGCGTCGACCCGCTGCTGGTCGGCACCCAGGACGCGGGCGTACCCGGCGCCCAGCGACACGCCCTCGGTGAACTCCAGCGTCACCTCGTCGGGGGCGGTCTCGACGCGCGCCCCCTCCCCCGGCGTCGTGGCGACCAGGGTGGCGTGCGCGGCCGCCGGGCCCGCGGTTCCGATGCCCGCGCCGAACCAGCCGGCGACCAGCAGGAGCAGCAGGAGGGCGGTGCGCCTCACGCGGTCACCGGCCGGCCGGCGACCGCGAGGGCTGCGCGGCGGCGGCCCCGCCAGGCGACGGCGGCGACCAGGACGGTGCCGGCCAGCAGCAGCAGGTGGGTCAGCGCCCGGTCGGCGTGCACGTGCCCGGCCTGCAGATCGGCCAGGGTGACCGGCAGCAGGAAGGCGACGAAGGACCCGAGGAAGGGCAGCGCGCCGGCGGCCAGCCGCGGGCCGGCGGCGACGGCGAGGAAGGCCGCGGCCAGCGCGAGGTTCCAGGCGCCGCTCTCGCGCGCCATGTGCACCGGCGCGCTCATCGCGCCGGCGCCCGTGGCGAGCAGCGGCCAGGCCAGCGTCGCCTGGGCCGCGCCCACGACGAGCAGCGCCACGCGCAGCGCGGAGTCCGCCAGCCGGGCGCGTGCGGCCGCGCCCGCCCCGGGCAGTTCCCGGGGCAGCGCGCCGAGGACGGCCGCCGTGAGATCGGGCACGGCCGGGGCCGGTGCCAGCCGCGCCCGGCGGGTCACGCGCTCCGCGGCGGCGGCCCAGGCGGCACACCCGGCGCAGCCGGCGAGGTGGGCGTCGAGCTCCTCGGCGGGCATCCCGAGCGGCTCGCCGTCGAGACGCGAGGAGAGCGCCTCTCGGCACAGGTGGCAGGACATGGTTCATTAGTCTCCGCCGGGCGCCGTCCGGTTCCCACACCCCCGGACTTCCGCCACCTGACGAGGACATGGACGACCTGGCACGCACGGCCGCGGAGGCTGCCGCCGGCGATCCGCTGGCCGCGGCGACCCTGGTGCGGCAGACGCAGACCGACGTCTGGCGGCTCTGCGCGGCGCTGGGTGACCCCGGCTCGGCCGACGACCTCACCCAGGAGACCTACCTGCGGGCGTTCGGGTCGCTGCACCGCTTCGAGGGCCGCTCCTCGGTGCGCACCTGGCTGCTCGCCATCGCCCGCCGGGTCTGCGCGGACGCCGTCCGTTCGCGGCGCCGGCGGCGGCTGACCCTGGTCCGGGAGCCCGCCGACCTCGAGGTGCTGGCCCCGCCGGGCGCCGGTGACGCGGTCGGCGAGAGCGCGGCGGTCGCCGACCTGCTGGCCCGGCTGGACCCCGACCGGCGCGAGGCGTTCGTGCTCACCCAGCTGCTGGGGCTGCCCTACGCCGAGGCCGCGGAGGTCGCGGGGTGCCCCGTCGGCACCATCCGGTCCCGCGTCGCCCGGGCGCGCGCCGACCTCGTCGAGTCCCTGGCCCGGGTGGGCGAGGACACCGGCCGCAGCGGCACCGCGCACAGCTGACCGCCGGGCGGGTGCGCCGCCCCCCTCGCCCCCTCCGTCACCGGCGTCCCACGCTCCGGGACGGGGCGCGCGCATAAGTGCATCGATCTGGTAGACATTCCGCCGTGACGCGGACGACGATGCTGCTCCTGGTGAGCCGCCGGCACGTCGACCTGCTGCGCGTCTGCACCGCTGCCTGTCCGGGCTGCTGATTCCGCCCCGCCGAGCCGGCGGGACCCGTATCGTCCCCCTCCACGCGGCCGCCCCTGCGCGTCCGCGCCCGTGAGACCCGGAGTCAGAGCCCCGTGAAGACCCTGATCCTGCTCGCCCTCGCCGGCCTCGGCGCCCAGCTCGTCGACGGCAGCCTGGGCATGGCCTACGGCGTCACCTCGACGACGCTGCTGCTGGCCATCGGCACCAACCCCGCGGCGGCGTCGGCGACGATCCACCTCGCCGAGATCGGCACCACGCTCGCCTCCGGGCTCTCGCACTGGAAGTTCGGCAACGTCGACTGGAAGGTCGTCGCGCGGGTGGGCCTGCCCGGCGCGGTCGGCGCCTTCGCCGGTGCCCACTTCCTGGCCGGGCTCTCGACCGAGATCGCCGCCCCGGTCATGTCGCTGATCCTGGTCTCGCTGGGCGCCTACATCCTGGTGCGCTTCACCCTGCGCGGCATCGACCGGCGCAACGTGGGCAAGCCGATCCGCAAGCGCTTCCTGGGCCCGCTGGGCCTGGTGGCCGGCTTCGTGGACGCCACCGGTGGCGGCGGCTGGGGTCCGGTCGGCACCCCCGCGCTGCTGGCCAGCGGCCGGATGGAGCCGCGCAAGGTCATCGGCTCGATCGACACCTCAGAGTTCCTCGTCGCGCTGGCGGCCAGCGCGGGCTTCCTGCTGGCGCTGGGCTCGCAGGGGATCGACCTGCTGTGGGTCGCCGGCCTGCTGGCCGGTGGCCTGGTCGCCGCCCCGATCGCCGCGTGGCTGGTGCGGCACATCCCGCCGCGGCTGCTGGGGTCCCTGGTCGGCGGGATGATCGTGCTCACCAACGCCAGCACGCTCCTGCGCAGCGAGTGGGTCGGCGCCGGCGCCACCGTCAGCGCGGTCGTCTACGTCGTCCTCGGGGTCGTCTGGGTGCTCGCCGTCGTCCACTCCTACCGGCGCTACCGGCAGGACGCCGCGCTGGAGTCGGCTGACGCCGTCGCGGAGGTCGCCGAGCGCAACGTCGTCGCCGCGGTGCCCGCCGAGGAGCCCGTGGGCGCCGAGGAGCCCGTGGGCGCCGGCCGCCCGAGCGCCCCGCGCGACTGAGCGCACCCCACCCTCCTCAGCCTTCGCCGGCTCGGGTCGAGCCCCTGGGCGGGGCCGCGGTGACAAGGGGACCTGATGGGGGCGCATCCACCCCTCATCGAGGCGGTGCGACCACCACCTGACTCCGGGCCCGTTGATCATCGCGACGAGAGCAGGGCGGCCTCCAGATCGGGCGGGAGGCCCGGCCGGGGCAGGCCGTTCGGCGAGTAGCGCGGCCGGTGGTCCTCCTGCTGCCAGGCCCAGGTGTCGGCAACGGTCGCGGCCAGCGGGCGGCTGGGCAGCCCGAGGGCGCGGGCACGTGCCGTGTCGACGTCCCACGCGGTGCGGGCGACCCCCTGCCGCAGCCACAGCGGCAGGTGCACCCACTCCTCGACGCCGGCGGCGAGCAGGTCGGCCTCGGGCACCGGCACCCACTCCGCATCGCTCCCGGTGATCTCGCGGCAGAGGTCGAGCAGCCCGCCGAGCGTGGTCATCCCGGCCGGGCCCGTGGCGTTCACGGCACCGCCGGCACCGGCCTCGGCCATCCCGACCAGCCAACCCGCGAGGTCGCGGGCGTCGACCAGCGCGATCGGTTGCGCCAGCCCCTCGGCGGGGACGACGACCCGGCCCCCGCGGTGGATGCGCTCCAGCCACCAGCCCAGCCGGTGGACGTAGTCGTACGGGCCCACGACCAGCCCGGCCCGCGCGGTGAGGAAGGCCCGGCCGACGCTGGCGCCGATCACCCGCTCGGCGTAGGCCTTGTCCGGTCCGTAGCCGTCGTCCGCGGTGCCCCAGGTGTGCTCCCCGTCCTCGGGCCCCACCGGGCCGGGTGGCCAGCCGCGGTAGGCGTTGAGGCTGCTGACGAAGGCGTAGCCGCGCACCCCGCCCAGGACTGCGGCGGCGTGCCGGGCGGCGGCGCGGCTCTGCGCGGAGGTGTCGACGACGAGCTCGGGCGCCCACTCCCCCAGCGCCCGGGGCAGCGCACCGGGGTCGTCGCGATCCCCGTGCAGCGCCCGGGCGCCCTCCGGCGGCGGTCCGGACACCCCGCGGGTGAAGGTGGCGACATCGTGGCCGCGCGCGAGGGCCGCGGACACGACGTGCCGGCCGAGGAACTGGGTGCCGCCGAGGACGAGGAGTCTCATGCGGGCCACTCCAGCCCGGCCTCTCCTCCGGCGTCCAGCGGATCCGCCCAGGGCTGATCCGCTGCTGGCCGAACCGCTAGACCGCGCGCGACGCCGGAAGGGTGGGCACCTGCGGCAGCGGGGTCGAGCGAGCCGCGGCGAGCACCATCTGCGGCGAGGAGGGCAGGCCCCGGCGGGTGCACAGCCGCAGCGCCCGGGCGCCGGTGAGCACGTCGGTCTCCGGCGGGACGACCAGCAGGTCGGCGCGGCGGTTGCCCCCGGCCCAGGTCAGGCAGACGACCTGCGGGTCCATGCTCCGGAAGCCACCGGCCCGCACCGTCCGGCCGAGCACCTCGATCTTCCGGGGGGCGGGCTGCCACGCGTCCAGGGCGTAGGTGAAGCGCTCGACCCGCACGCCGTGCCGCTCCAGGGCGGCGATGAGCTCGGGGAGCTCGACGGCGAGGTCGCGGCTGCGCGGGAACCAGGCGCCGTCGAAGGCCGACCCGCCCGACCCGGCGTCGGCGCGCAGGCTCACCCGGACGTCGATCCCACCCCGGAAACCCTCGGTCGCCGGCACCGTACGGGTGATCGTCGCCATGAGCGTCGGCCGCCTCTCGTCCACTCGTCCCCGGGCCACGGCAGATGGCCCCGAGGAGAACGTAGGTGCGGCGACACACCACTCCTGGGGAGCGTGGGACGGGCGTGCCGCGCCGCCTCGGCCGGTCATCACGATTCGTGACCTCGCGACCACGCCGCCGTCGCCGCGACCCCCGTCGACGTTGCCGCGACCCCCGTCGAAATGTGCACAAAAGGCCCGGGCGGCGGAGTGAGACGGGGGCCGGACAGCGCTCTGCCTCTGAGTGCAGGTGCACTCAGAGGCAGAGCGTGCGCGAGGGGTGGCGCCCTCCCCGGCGGAATGTGCACAAAACGCCGGGGACGGCGATCAGCTCGGCTTGGGCTTCTTGTTCTTGGCCTTGCCGCGCTCGCTCTGGTCGAGGATCACCTTGCGCACGCGGACGGCGGCCGGGGTCACCTCGACGCACTCGTCCTCGGCGCAGAACTCCAGCGCCTGCTCCAGGTTCAGGATGCGCGGGGGGATCAGCCGCTCGAGCTCCTCAGCGGTCGAGGACCGCATGTTCGTGAGCTTCTTCTCCTTGGTGATGTTGACGTCCATGTCGTCGGGGCGGGAGTTCTCGCCGACGATCATGCCCTCGTAGACCTCGGTGCCCGGGGCGACCATCATCGAGCCGCGCTCCTGCAGCGAGAACATCGCGTACGAGGTGGCCACGCCCTGCCGGTCGGCCACGAGCGAGCCGGTGGGCCGGGCGCGCATGTCGCCCATCCACGGCTCGTAGCCCTCGAGGTTGTGGTTGAGCACGCCGGTGCCGCGGGTCTCGGTGAGGAACTCGGTGCGGAACCCGATGAGGCCGCGGGACGGCACGACGTACTCCATCCGCGCCCAGCCGGTGTCGTGGTGCACCAGGTTCTCCATGCGGCCGCGGCGGGTGGCCAGCGCCTGGGTCAGGGTGCCCACGTACTCACCGGGGGTGTCGATGGTGACGCGCTCGACCGGCTCGTGCAGCTTCCCGTCGATCTCCTTGGTGACGACGGTCGGCCGGCCGACGGTGAGCTCGAACTCCTCGCGCCGCAACTGCTCGACGAGGATGGCCAGCGCCAGCTCGCCGCGGCCCTGCATCTCCCAGGTGTCGGGGCGCTCGGTGGGCAGCATGCGCACCGACACGTTGCCGACCAGCTCCTGGTCGAGCCGGTTCTTGATCAGCCGGGCGGTGAGCTTCTTGCCCGACTTGCCCGAGATCGGCGAGGTGTTGATGCCGATGGTGATCGAGATGGAGGGCTCGTCCACCGTCAGCGGCGGCAGCGGCCGCGGGTCGGCCGGGTCGGCGAGGGTGTCGCCGATCATGATGTCCTCGATGCCGGCGATGGCGACCAGGTCGCCGGGGCCGGCGCTGTCGGCCGGGGTGCGGGTGAGCCCCTCGGTCATGAGCAGCTCGGTGATCTTGACGTTCTTGATGGTGCCGTCGACCTTGCACCACGCCACCTGCTGGCCGCGCTTCATCTCACCGGAGTGGATGCGCAGCAGCGCCAGCCGGCCCAGGAACGGGGAGGCGTCGAGGTTGGTGACCTGCGCGCGCAGCGGCTCCTCGGCGTCGTAGCTCGGCGCCGGGATGGTCTCCAGCAGCGTCTTCACCAGCGGGGCGAGGTCGGGGCTGTCGGGGACGGTGCCGTTCTCCGGCCGGTTGAGCGAGGCCTGGCCGGTGCGGCCGTTGCAGTAGACGATCGGGAACTCCAGGGCGTCGGCGTCCAGGCCGGCGTCCTCCATGAGCTCCATGAACAGCTCGTAGCACTCGTCGACGACCTCGGCGATGCGCGCGTCGGAGCGGTCGGTCTTGTTCACCGCGAGGATGACCGGCATCCCCTTGCCCAGCGCCTTGCGCAGCACGAAGCGGGTCTGCGGCAATGGGCCCTCGGACGCGTCCACGAGCAGGACGACGCCGTCGACCATCGACAGGCCGCGCTCGACCTCACCGCCGAAGTCGGCGTGGCCGGGGGTGTCGACGATGTTGACGACGACGGGGTTGCCGTCCTCGTCGGCCAGCCGGATGGCGGTGTTCTTGGCGAGGATGGTGATGCCGCGCTCGCGCTCGAGGTCCATCGAGTCCATGACGCGGTCCTGCGTGGTGTCGGCGTCGGTGCCCTCACCCTTGGCGCGGCCGAGCGCGCCGGCCTGGCGGAGGAGGGCGTCGACCAGGGTCGTCTTGCCGTGGTCGACGTGAGCGATGATCGCCACGTTGCGCAGGTCGTTGCGGGTGGGCATGCGGAAGGGCACCTCGGGAGGCTCGGGGGCGCGCCGCGCGGACGCGCGCGGGCATCAGGTCAACAGCGACCAGAGCCGCGACCTTCCCCCCACTCTAGGTGCTCAGCGCGTGGCGACGGCCTCCCGCGACCGGTCGACCACCCCGAAGGTGACCCCTGCGGCGGCAACAGTGACCAGACTCACGGCGAACCACGCCGGGAGACCGGCCCCCAGGGCGAGCACGTGGGCCAGCACGAACGCGCCGACGTAGAGGGCGGCCAGGCCCGCGGTGACGACGGGACCGCGGCGGCGGGCGGCGATCCAGGCGGCCCCGACCCCGCAGACGGCGAACACCGCGCCGCCGAGCGCCCGGACGCCGGTGCCCTGCGCGATGCCGAAGCCGGCGGCGAGACCGACGGCGACCAGGAGCGAGGCGGGCACGCGGGAGAGGGCGGAGGTCGACATGTCCCCCAGTGTCCCTGGCGCGCGGGACCTCAGGCGAGGCCGGCCGAGAACTCCCGCACGCGTGCCATGAACCGCTCCGGCGCCATGAGGTGGGGGTGGTGCCCGAGCGGCCGGCCGGCGTCGTCGGTCCAGACCTCCACGGTGGCCGTCGGGATCCGCTGCGCCAGCCAGGCCGCGTAGTCCGGGCCCGGGTCCAGGCCGTGCAACGACAGGAACGGGCACTGCACGCCGGCGGCGATCTCGTCGACGAGGGCGCCGAGCTCCTCCCCGGTCAGGTCCAGCAGCGGCGACCAGATGCCGGTGACGACCTCTTGGCGGGGGCGGCGACGGGCGGCCAGGGCCGCGTGGGCGTCGTCGTCCATGGCCCCGCGCATGGCGTCGAACATCCCGGCCATGAACGGCTCGAAGCCCTCGCCGCGCAGCATCGGCGCCGCCTGCTGCACCTGCGCCTGCATCGCGGTGAGGGCCAGGGGCTGGTCGACGTCGACCACGCCGCGGACCGGGTGCCGCCCCGCGTAGACCGCGGCGAGCAGGCCGCCCAGGCTGTGCCCGACGACCAGCGGGGGCTCGGTGACGCCGGCGGCGTCGAGGGCCGCCCGGACGTCGTCGGCCATGTCGGCGAGCTCGTAGCCGGGCCCGAGCGGGGACTCGCCGTGCCCGCGCAGGTCCACCCGGACCACGGTGGCGGACGTCGCGAGCGGGGCGACGAGGGGCGCCCAGAACGTGCGGTCCTCGGTGATGCCGTGCAGGAGGACGACGGGCGGGCCGTCGCCATCGACGTCGGTGGCGAGCGCGAGGGGGGCGGGGCTGGTCACCCGGCGGATCCTGGCAGGTCAGCGGTGCGCGAGGAACCCACATCGCCGCGCGCCGCCCAGCGGTGGTTCGGCACAGCGGGCCCCGGGCGGAGAACCGCCCGGGGCCCGGTTGACGTGCTGGAACGGCCCCTCTTCGGGAGCCGAGCGGCGCTTCCTCAGGCAGCGCGGAGGACGGCCTCGATCTCCAGCTCGACGTTGATCTTGTCGCCGACGACGACGCCGCCGCCGTCCATCGGCATGTCGATGTCCACGCCGTACTCCTTGCGGGAGATCTCGGTCTTGGCGCTGAAGCCGGCGCGGGTGCCGCCGTAGGCGTCGGGGCCGAAGCCGTTGAGCTCGAGCTCCAGGACGACGGGCTTGGTGATGCCCTTGATCGCCAGGTCGCCCTCGACGGTCCAGTCGGCGCCGTCGGTCTTCACCGCGGTGGAGCGGAAGGTCATCTCGGTGTGGTTGCCCACGTCGAAGAAGTCCGCGGAGCGGATGTGCGCGTCGCGCTGCTCCTGCCGGGTGTCGATCGAGTCCATGTTGATGCGCGCCTCGACCGACGAGGCGGTCGGCTCCGCGGCGGTGACGATGACGCCCTCGAAGTCGCGGAAGTAGCCGCGCACCTTGCTGACCATCATGTGGCGGACGGAGAAGCCGACGGTGGAGTGGCTGGCGTCGATGTCCCAGGTGCCGGCGATGTAGCCGGGGATCTGGACGCTGGTGCTGCTGCTGGTCATGGTGTCTCCCAGGTGGTTGAGCGTTGGACCTTCGCTGCCCTGAAGCGTAGTTGAGCGCTTGACTATTCCGCCAGTATTCTGGGGGCATGACCACGTCGGTGTCGCCGGAGTCCCTCCCCACGGGTGAGCCGCGCTGGCTCGACCCGGAGGAGCAGCGGGCCTGGCGCGCCTGGCTCTACAGCGCCCAGCTGCTGCTCGACCGGCTCGACCGCGACCTCAGCCACCGCACCGGCATCTCGCACGCCTACTACGAGATCCTCGTCGCCCTCTCCGAGACACCGGAGCGGATGATGCGCATGAGCGAGCTCGCCGACCGGTGCCTCTCCTCCCGCAGCCGGCTCTCGCACGCGGTCTCCCGGCTGGAGGAGCGCGGCTGGGTGCGCCGCCAGGTGTGCGCCGAGGACGGCCGCGGCCAGCTCGCCGTCCTCACCGACGAGGGCTTCGCCGCGCTGGAGGGCGCCGCACCCGTGCACGTCGAGGGGGTGCGCCGGGAGCTGTTCGACCAGCTCTCCCCCGCGCAGGTGGACGCCATGCGCGACCTCGGCGAGACCCTGCTGCGCCACCTGGACCCCGTCCGCATCCCCTGACCCGGGGCGCGCCGGCGGGCCGCGCCCGCCAGCGACATCGGCGATGTCGGGCCGCAGCGTGCCCGGTGGGCCCGACATCGCCGATGTCGCGGTGGGGTGGGCGGGGTGGAGCGGATCAGCCGCCGCCGATCCGGCACAGCTCCCGGGCGACCGGGGTGGCGAGGAACCCGGCGCGCAGGCGCTCGTCCCCGATGCGCGCCGCCCACCCGGCGAGGTGGTCGGCCGCCCACCGGGCCACCACCCCCGCCCGGGGGTCCCCCGCGGCCACCAGCACGCGGTGGGCGTCCACGAAGGCCCGGCCGTGCTCGACGCCGCCGGGCGGGTACGCGCCCTCGAGGGCCGGCAGCAGCTCGTCGACCAGCGCGAGCGCCGCAGGCAGATCGCCGGCCTCCAGGAGCGCGCCGGCCAGGAGCCCGAGGGCCTCCACCCGGTCGGCCTGCACGTCGAGCTCGGCGGCACGCCGCGCGGCTGCACGCAGCGGCTCGACCGCCGTGCGGTCCCCGGCGGCGTGGCGGACCATCCCGGCGACCAGGTCGGCGCGGACGCCGGCGTGCGGGACGTCGGAGCCCGCGGCCTCCTCCTGCGCCTCGGCGGCACGGGCCCGGGCCGCGGTGAGGTCGCCCTCGCGCAGGTCCACCACCGCCAGCGAGGCGAGCAGGTGCACCCGGAAGTACGCCAGCTCGTGCCGGTCGCTCTCGGCCAGCCCGCGCTCGAGGTACCGGCGGGCGGCGGGCAGGTCCCCGGCCAGCCGGTGGCTGTCGCCGAGGCTCTGCAGCGAGGCCACCACGCCCTCGGCGTCGTCGATCTCCTCGGTGAGGGCCAGGGCCCGCCGGCCGTCCTCGAGCGCGTCGTCCAGCCGCCCCTCGTCCATGGCGATCCGGGCCAGGTTGGTCAGCATGACCCCTTCGCGGTAGCGGTGGCCGCTGGCCCGGAAGACCGCCAGCGCCTGCTCCGAGGCCACCCGCGCCTCGTCCAGCCGGCCGCAGTTGACCAGCAGCGCGCCGAGCTGCCCGCTCACCATCGCCTCCCCCTGCTCGTCGTGGATCGCGCGGTGCTCCTCGCGGGCCTGCTGCAGCACCTGGAGCGCCTCCTCGTTGCGCCCCTGGTTGGTGGCGACCACCCCCAGCAGGCGGAGCGTCTCGCCGGCGCGCCGGTGGTCGCCGACGGCCCGGGCCAGCTCCAGCGCGCGGGTGAGCAGCTCGCGCGCCCGGTCGTGCTCGTTGAGGTAGGCCAGGCTGCGGCCGCCCTGCATCAGCGCGTCGGACTCCAGGTCGCGCCGGCCGGCCTGCCGGGCGAGCTCCGCCGCCGCGTCGGCGACCGGGGGGATCGCGGGGTACTCACCGCGGAAGAAGAGCCAGCCGCCCTCGGCCAGCCGCACCTCCGCCCGCCGCGCCGGGTCCGGCCCCGGCGCCGCGGCGAGCCGGTCGAGGGTGCTGCGCTGCTCGTCCCGGCGGCCGAGCCGGTCCAGCACGGTCTGCCGGGCGAGCAGGACGTCGGACCACAGCGCCCCCTCCTCGGGGGGCACCAGGGCCTCGGCGCGGGCCAGCAGCCGCAGCGCGTCCTCGTTGGCGTAGCCGGCGGCCGCGTACCGCCCGGCACGGAGGAACCAGCGGGCCGCGGCCGCACGCTCGCCGGCCTCCTCGTGGTGCCGCGCGACCTCGGCGGCGTGCTCGTCGGGGCGGCCGCTCTCCTCGACGACCTCCTCCAGCCACTGGGCGGCCTGGCCGTGCAGCCGGCGGCGCACCGACCGGAGCACCCCCTCGTAGGCGACGTCGCGGACGAGGGCGTGGCGGAAGGAGTACTCGTGGCTGCCCGAGAAGGTCGACCGGGGCCGCGGCAGGACGACCTCCCGCCGGGTGAGCCGGTCCAGCGAGCCCTCCCCCGCGGCACCGGGGACCGACCGGGACAGCCGCTCGACGGCGGCGTCCCAGAACACCCGCCCCACGACGGCGGCGCACCCGACGACCGCGCGGTCGGCGCCGTCGAGGGCGTCGAGCCGGGCCTGCAGCAGGCCGCGCAGGGTGCTGGGCACCCGCAGCGAGCCCACCGCCTCGTCCCGCACCCGCCACGGGTCGGTCCGCGTGTCGACGACCCCGGCCTGCACCAGCCAGGTGACCAGCTCCTCGACGTAGAACGGGTTGCCGTCGGAGGTGTCGACGACCATGCGCACCAGCCGGTCGGGCACCCGCTCGGCGCGTTGCAGGAGCTCGCCGACCAGGGCTGCCGCGTCGTCCTCGCCGAGCGGGGCGAGCCGCAGCACCGCGTGCGACGACCCGGGGCGGCCCCAGTCCGGATGCCGGTCGAACAGCGTCGGGCGCGCCGTGCAGACCACCAGCAGCGGCCCCTCCCCCGGGGCGTCCGCCAGCGCCTGCAGCGACGCCAGGCTCGCGGCGTCGGCCCAGTGCAGGTCCTCGAGCAGCACGACGACCGGCGCGCGCAGGGCGAGGTCCTCGAGCATCCGGAGCACCAGGACGCTCCCCCGCCGCCGCAGCACCTCGGGGTCGGTCGTCCCCACCGCCGCGCGGCCCGGCTCGTCGAGCCCGAACCCGAGCCAGGCCGCGACCGTCCACGCCGCCCGCTCGTCGAACTCCGGGTCGCCCCCGCCGCCTACCGCCGGGACGTCGCCGAGCAGCCGGGACCAGCCCTCGGCCCACCGGCGCCGGACCGTCCCCGGGTCGTCGGTGCCCCGGATGCCGAACCGCTCGGCGAAGACGCTGCGCAGCAGGGCGTTCGCGACGCCCTGGGTGGCCGGCGCGGCCCGCCCGCGCAGCACCCACACCTCCGAGGGCAGGCGGGCCAGCCAGCCCTCGACCTCGCGGACCAGGCGGGACTTGCCGACGCCGGCCTCGCCGAGGACCGTGACGATCCGCCGCCCGCGCCCGGTGACGACCTCGCCGAACGCATCCTGCAGGTGCGCCAGCTCCTCCTCCCGCCCGACGGTGCGCGTGCGGACCCCTTCGACCCCGCGCGCCTCCGGCCAGAACTCCTCCCGGTCGGCGCCCGCGACGACGTAGGCGTCCACCGGCGAGTCGATGCCCTTGAGCCGGAGCCCGGTCAGCCGGCGCAGCCCGAACGCCCCGCGGACCTGGTCGGCGGTGTCGCGCGAGACCAGCACGGTCCCGGGGGCGGCGGCGGCCTGCAGCCGGGCGGCCCGGCTGGTCGTGTCCCCGACGGCCAGGAACTCCCCCGCCGCCCGGTCCCCCATGCCGGTGACGACGACCTCGCCGGTGTCCACGCCCACCCGTACCCGCAGCCGCAGCCCGTGCGAGGCGCCGATCTCGGCGTCGAGCCGCTGCACCGCCGCCTGCACGGCCAGGGCGGCCCGCACCGCGCGCACGGCGTCGTCCTCGCGGGAGCGGTACAGCCCGAACACGGCCATGACGGCGTCGCCGATGAACTTCTCGACCACGCCGCCCTCGTCCTCGACCGCGGCCCGCGCCGCGGTGAACCAGCGGCTCATGACCTGCTGCAGGTCCTCCGGGTCCAGACGCGTCGCCACCGGGGTGCTGTCGACGAGGTCGGCGAACAGGACGACGACCTGCCTGCGCTGCTGGCCGACGGCCGCCGCGACCAGCCGGTCGCGCTTGTCGACCAGCGGCGCCAGGACGGTGTCCACGACCACGTCCCCGAGCACCGCGCGCTGACCCTCGAGGGCGCTGATCGCGTCCTCCAGGGAGCGGAGCTCGCGCGACTCGTCGGGCAGCTGCCTCACCCCCCGGGGCGTCCGGACGCCGGAACGCTACCCCCGCCGGCCGCCGTCCGGGACCGCCCCGCGCACGCCCGGGCGGAGGCCGCGCGGGCGAGCACCCCACGCCGCGCCGGCACGGCCCACAATGGACGCCCCTGCGTCCGGCTCGCCGAGGAGGACCAGCATGCCCACCAGCACGTCGTCGCCCCGGGCCACGACCCCGGGCACCCCCGGGCGGCCCACCGTGGGCCGCCTGGTGCGGTCGGTTCCCGGAACCGTGGAACCCGGCGCGGTGCTCACCGCCGCCGCTTCCCGGATGGCACGTGCGGGTGCGGGCGCGCTCGTGGTGGACGACGGGGCGGCAGGGCGGGGACCGGTCGCGGTCGTCACCGACGCGGACGTGACCCGCGCCGTCGCGGACGGGCTGGACCCCGCCGGAACCCGCATCGACCAGCTGGGCCTGGCGCGGGTGGAGCCGCTGACCGCCGGCACTCCCGTCGAGGAGGCCGCCCGCCGGATGGTCGCCGAGCAGCGGCAGGAGCTGCCGGTCCGCGACGGCGAGCAGGTGGTCGGCGTCGTCGAGCTCCTGGCGGTGTGCGACGCGCTCCTGGGTGCGGGCCCCGCCGCGGACGAGCCCGACCCCGGCCAGGGGATCCGGAACATGGGCGGCTGAGCGCCGGTCGCTAGCGCCGGCGCGGCAGGACCACGCGCGCCCGGGTGATCCCGCCCTCCGAGGTGAGGCCGAGCTCGCCGCCGTGCCGCTGCTGCACCACGGCCAGCGAGGTCGCCAGGCCCAGCCCGGTCCCCTGGCCGATCGGCTTGGTCGTGTAGAAGGCGTCGAACGCCCGCGCGAGCACCTCCGGCGGCACCGGCCCGCCGGTGTCCTCGATGTCGACCACGACGCGGTCGGGCTCCCCCCGGGTGCGGACGGTGACCTCTCCCCGGTCCCCCACGGCGGCCAGGGCGTTGTCCAGCAGGTTGGTCCACACCATGGCCAGGTCGGCCGGCCACCCCAGGACGTGCTGGGGGGCCGGGTCCAGGTCGCGGACGACGCGCACGCCGGGCGGGACCTTGTGCCGGAGCAGCACCAGGGCCTGGTCCAGGCCGGCGTGCACGTCGACGTCGGTGAGCGACTGGTCGGCGGCGTAGGCCAGCGGGCGCACCCCCGACACGATCCGGGACAGGTACTCGGCGCCGGTGGAGATCTCGTCGAGCAGCGCGGCGACCTGCCCCGAGCGGGCCAGGTCGTGCACGGCGGGTCCGCGCTGCTCGGGGGGCAGCCCGGCGAGCGCTGCCCCCAGGGCCCCGGGGTCGACGCCCAGCCGCACCAGGTCCGCGGCATCGGCCCAGCCGTCGGCCAGCCCGGCCCCGGCGAGCCGGGCGGAGACCTCCTGCTCGGCGTCCGCGCGGTCCAGCGGGTCCTCCGGGACGGCGACCGCACCGGCCAGGGGGGCCAGCGGGTTGCCGGCACCGGCGTCGGCGAGCAGCGCGCGCAGCCGCGCGGCCCCCCGCTGCACCGCGGCGGCGGGGTTGTTCAGCTCGTGCAGCAGACCCGCGGCCAGGGCCCCCAGGGCGGCCATGCGTTCGTGGTGGCGCAGCAGCCCGTGCTCGTGGTCCAGCCGCCGGGAGGTCGCCGTCAGCAGCGCCCGCGCGGACCCGGGGTGGGCCAGCAGCCGGTCGAGCGCCTCGGCGCCGAGGCGCTCCACCACGACCGGCGTGCGGGCGCGGACGGTCGCCGACCGGGGCCGGCCGTGCGCGATGCCGAGCTCGCCGATCACCTCACCGGGCCCGCACAGGTTGAGCAGCACCGGGCCCCCACCGGTCTCCCGGGTGACCTCGAGCTCCCCTTCCAGGACGACGAACAGGGCGTCGGGCGGGGACCCCTCCTCCACCAGCACGCCGCCGGGCGGGAGCTCCCACCGCTCCGTCGTCGCCGCGAGCTCGGTGACCTCCCGCTCGGGCAGCAGGCCGAACAGGGCCGACCGGCGCAGCGCGGCGACGACGTCGGCGGCCGGGGCGGAGCTCCCCACCGGGGCCGTCACGCCCGTGCCAGGTGCTCGTGCGCGAACCGCACGGACATCGCCCCCTCGCCCACGGCGGACGCGATCCGCTTCATGGAGCCGTGCCGGACGTCCCCGGCGGCGAACACCCCGGGCACGGCGGTCTCCAGCGGGAGCGGGGGGACGGCCAGCGGCCAGTCCGGCGGAGGGGTCCCGAGGTCGGTGCCGGTGAGCACGAAGCCGCGCTCGTCGCGGCGGACGACGCCGTCGAGCCAGGCGGTGCGGGGCGCCTGGCCGATGAACACGAACAGGGCGTCGGCCGCCACCTCGCGCTCCTCGCTGCCGGTGCGCAGCCGCAGGCCCTCGACCCGGCGCCCGCCGAGCACGCCGGCGACCTCGGTGCCGTGCTCGACCGTCACGCGGTCCAGCGCCGCGATCCGGTCCACGAGGTAGGCCGACATCGTGGCGCCGAGGCTGCTCCCCCGCACCAGCAGCGTCACCGACGCGGCGAACTGGGACAGGAACACCGCCGCCTGCCCCGCCGAGTTGCCCGCGCCCACGACGAACACCCGGCCGCCCGCGTGGTCGAGCGCCTCCGGCCGCCCCGCCCCGTAGTACAGCCCGGCGCCCGCCAGGCCGGCCGCCCCCGGCACGTCCAGGGTCCGGTACTCCACGCCGGTGGCCACCACGAGCGCGGAGGCGCTGATCTCCGTGCCGTCGGCCAGCCGCACGACGGTGTAGGGGTCGGCCCGCCGCAGGCCCGTGACCTCGGCGGGTACGAGGAGCTCCGCCCCGAGCCGGACGGCCTGCTCCCGTGCACGCAGCGTCAGGTCCGCCCCCGAGAGGCCGACCGGGAAGCCGAGGTAGTTCTCGATCCGGCTGGTCGTGCCGGCCTGGCCACCGGGGGCGTTGCACTCGGTGACCAGCGTCGACATGCCCTCCGAGGCGCCGTACACGCCGGCCGCGAGCCCGGCGGGGCCGGCGCCCACGACCACGAGGTCGTAGGCGGCGCGCTCGGCCCTCGACCGCAGGCCGATCCGCGAGGCGAGCCGCGGCAGCTCCGGCTGGACCAGCACCTCGCCGTCGTCCAGCACCACGGCGGGCAGCGCACCCCCGTCCAGCCCGGCGAGCTCCAGGAGCTCCCGCGCCTGGGGGTCGCCCTGCACGTCCAGCCAGCGGTACGGCACCAGGTTGCGGGTCAGGAACGCCCGCAGCGCGTGGCTGGCCGGTGACCAGCGGTCGCCGAGGAGCCGGAGGTTCGCCACCGGCGGCGGCCGGCGCCAGGTCTGCAGCAGGTCGTCGAGGAAGGGGTAGAGCCGTTCCTCGGGCGGGTCCCAGGGCTTGAGCAGGTAGTGGTGGACGTCGGCGTCGTTGATGGCGCGGATCGCCGCGTCGGTGTCGGCGTAGGCGGTGAGCAGGACCCGGCGCGCGTCCGGGTAGAGCCGGCGGCTCGCGGCGAGCAGCTCGGTCCCGGGCATCTCGGGCATCCGCTGGTCCACCAGCAGCAGCGCCACGGCGTCGTCCCGCAACCTCAGCCGGCGCAGCAGGTCCAGCGCCTGCGGTCCGGACGACGCCGTCATCACCGCGTAGTGCGGCTGGTAGCGGCTGCGCAGGTCGCGCTCGACCGCGGCGAGCACCGGCACGTCGTCGTCCACGGCCAGGAGGATCGGTGTGCCCATCGGCGTCCCCTCGTCGGCGACGGGGCCAGCCTGCCCCGCCCCGGCCCCGGCCGACAACCACTCTCCGCGCGCGGGCCGCCGCGACCGGGGACGGGGGTCAGCCGGGGCGGACGTCGTCCGGGGGCAGCGGCCAGCGCGGGACCCCGGCGACCTCCCCCTCCGGCAGCCGCGCCGGGAAGCGCGGTGGCCGCTTCTCGAGGAAGGCGGCCACCCCCTCGGCCGGGTCGGGCCCGTCCCCCAGCTCGACCAGCGCCCGGGACTCCGCACGGTGCGCGTCCCACGGCGAGGTCGCACCCAGCATCGACCACAGCAGCTGCCGGGCGGCACCGACGGCGACCGCGCTGGTGTTGTCGGCGATCTCCCGGGCCAGCGCGTAGGCCGTCGGCAGCAGCTCGTCGTCGGGCACCACGCGGGAGACCAGCCGGCCGCGCAGCGCCTCGGCGGCGTCGAAGACCCGGCCGGTGGCCACCCACTCCATGGCCTGGCTGATGCCGACCACCCGCGGCAGGAACCACGAGGACGCCGCCTCCGGCACGATCCCGACCCGGCCGAACACGTACCCGAACCGGGCCGACTTCCCGGCGATCCGGACGTCCATCGGCAGGATCATCGTGGCGCCGATGCCCACGGCGGCGCCGTTGACCGCGGCGATCACCGGCTTGCGCAGCGCGGCGAACGGCAGCGAGGCCACTCCCCCGGCGTCCCGCGGGAAGCCGCCGATCTCCTCGCTCAGCGGGCCGGGCGGGCGCACCCGGGTGCGCCGGTCGCCGAAGGTGTCGGGCCCGCCGGCGAGGTCGGCGCCGGCGCAGAACGCCCGGCCGGCCCCGGTCACGACCACGACCCGGACGTCGTCGTCGGCGTCGGCGGCCGCGGCCACGTGGGTGAGCTCGTCGGCCATCGTCAGGGTAAACGCGTTGAGCCGGTCGGGCCGGTGCAGCGTGACGGTCGCGATGCCGTCGGCCACCTCGTACCGCAGCTCGGTCAGCTCGCCGGTCACCGCCCGGCGCCCAGGGCCCCGGTGACGGCCAGCCGCGCGACGGCGTCGAGGTGCTCGGCCTCGTCGCCGAGCAGCAGCCGGTCGACCTTGGCCCGCCGCCAGTACAGGTGCGCGTCGTGCTCCCAGGTGAAGCCGATGCCGCCGTGCACCTGGATGAGAGTGCTCGCCGCCCGCTCGAAGGTCGCCGCCGCGCACGCCTTGGCCGCCGACGCCGCCAGCGGCAGCTCGGCCGGGTTGCTGTCGGCCGCCCACGCCGCCCACCAGACCAGCGAGCGCAGCTGCTCCACGCCGACCCACGCGTCGACCAGCATGTGCTTGATCGCCTGGTAGGAGCCGATGCGGCGGCCGAAGGCCTCCCGCTCCTGCGCGTAGGCCACGCCCAGCTGCACGCACCGCTCGGCGCCGCCCAGGTCCTCCGCGGCCATGACGACCGCGCCCGCCTGCCGGGCCCGGGTCCACAGCTCGCCGGCGCCGGCGGCCAGCACCCGGCGGGAGGTCAGCCGCACCGACGCCAGCCCGCGGGTGGCGTCCATCGGCCGGCCGGGCACGACCTCGCCCTCGCCGACGACCAGGTCCCCGCCGTCCAGGCCCAGGAAGAGGGTCGCGTCGGCGGCGTCCACCGAGGGGGCGGAGGCGTCGACGGCGCCGTCGAGCACGGCGAACGCCGTCGACCCGTCGGCCATCTGCGCGGCCAGGTCGGGGACGTCGGCGAGCAGGACCGCGGCCCGCGCGGCGGTCACCAGCGAGGGCGCCGCCAGCACCGCGCCGCCCTGCTCGGCGACGACGGCGAGGTCCAGCAGCGGGCGGCCCGAGCCACCGGCGGACTCGGGCACCGTGATGCCCAGGAAGCCGATGTCGGCCAGCGCCTTGCGGCCGGGCTCGAGCCGGCCGCCCTCCAGCCCCGCGCGCGCCGCGGCCGGCGAGGCGTTGCCGCGGTAGAAGTCGCGGGCGCCGTCGGCGATGTCGCGCTGGTCGGCGTCGAGGTCGAAGTTCATCGCGTCCCTCCCGAGAAAGGAGCGGTCTTGTCGTTGCGCGGCTCCGGCGGCAGGCCCAGCACCCGCTCGCCGAGGATGTTGCGGAGCACCTGGTCGGTGCCGCCGGCGATGCTGATGCCCGGGAGCCACGACTGGGTGCGCTGCCAGCGGTCGTCGCCGTCGGCCGTCGCGGCGTAGACGGCGTCGTCGCCGAGCAGCCGCACCCCGGCGTCGGCCATGAGCAGGCCGGCCTCGGTGCCGGCGAGCTTTCCGGCGCTGGCCTCCGGCCCGGGGATGCCGCCCTGGCTGAGCACGGTCAGCCGCCGGTAGCCGGTGTATCGGGCGGCGAGCGCGGCGACCACCGCCCGGCCGACCGCCTGGCGGGCCAGCACCTGCCGCTCGGGTGCCAGCCGCGGCAGCCGCTCGCGCGCGTGCTCGGCGAACTCCTCGACCGGGGCCCCGATGGCGCCGCCGGCCCCGCCGATGGCCACCCGCTCGTTCATCAGCGTGGTCAGCGCGACCCGCCAGCCCTCACCGGGCTCGCCCAGCCGCTCCTCGTCGGGGATGCGGACGTCGTCGAAGAACACCTCGTTGAAGTCGGCCTGCCCGCCCATCTGCCGCAGCGGCCGCACGGTCACGCCGGGGGCGTGCATGTCGACGACGAACATGGTCAGCCCGGCGTGCTTGGGCTTCCCCGGGTCGGTGCGGGTGAGCAGGATGCCGTGGTCGGAGACGTGCGCCAGCGTCGTCCACACCTTCTGCCCGTTGACCACCCAGTCGTCGCCGTCGCGGACGGCGGTGGTGCGCAGCGCGGCGAGGTCCGAGCCGGAGGCGGGCTCGCTGAACAGCTGGCACCAGACGTCGTCGGCGCGCAGCAGGCGGGCGAGATAGCGGTCGCGCTGGGCCTGGCTGCCGTGGGTGATGACGGTGGGCCCGCACATGCCGATGCCGATGTGGTTGATCAGTGCCGGCACCCGGGCGCGGGCGAGCTCCTGCCCGACGATCGCCTGCTGCACCAGCGTGCCGCCCTGCCCGCCGTACTCGCGGGGCCAGGTGACGCCGACCAGGCCCGCCTCGGCGAGCACCCGCTGGGTGCGGCGCATCTCGGCCTCGTGCGTGCGCGCGTCGACGCCCTCCTGGCCCGGTGCGAGGTGCAGCAGCTCGCCGGCGTGCTCCTCGAGCAGCGCGCGGACCCGCGCCCGGTAGGCCGCCTCGTCGGGGCTGTCGTCGAAGTCCACGGGCACGCCTCTCGTCGGTGGGCGGGGGTCGGCCGCAGCGTGACAGGCGTCACCCGGAACGGTCAACGATGACTGTTCGCGACCGCCGGCCCGGCCTACTGTTCCGCGGATGAGCGCCGAGCCCGTCGCCGACGGCGCCGCTCCCGGGCCCCGCTCGCGGTCGGAGCGGACCGCGGACAGCCGCCTGCTGATCCTCGACGCGGCCGTCGCCTGCCTGGTCGAGGAGGGGTTCGCCGGCGCCTCCACGCTCGCCGTCCAGGCCCGGGCCGGGGTCTCCCGCGGCCGGCTGCTGCACCACTTCCCCTCCCGCGCGGAGCTGCTGGTGGCCGCCGCCGCGCACCTGTCCACGACCCAGCTGGACGAGGTGCGGCGCCGGGCCGCGGCGCTGATGCGGGACGAGCCCACCGGGCGCGAACGCGTCGAGCGGGCCGTCGACCTGATGTGGGCGACGTTCCACGAGCCCCCGTTCTGGGCGGCGATGGAGCTCTGGACGGCGGCCCGCACCGACCCCGAGCTGCGGGCGGCGCTGCGCGGCGAGGAGCGCCGGCTGCGGGCGGCGATCGCAGCGGTGGCCGACGGCATCTGGGGCCCGGAGATCGCCGGCGCCCCCACCTACGCCGACCTCTGCGAGCTGCTGTTCACCAGCATGCGCGGCGTCGCGCTGGTCTACGCGTTCGAGGACCGGCCGGCCGCCACCGACCCGCACCTGGCGCTCTGGAAGCGGCTCGCCGCCCGGCTGCTCGACCTCGACGCCCACGGTTGACCCGCCCTCCCCGGAACGCCAGCATGACGCAGGTCACCGCCGTGCCGAGCGTCGAGGAGCCCCCGTGAGCGTTCCGGTCCCCCAGCTCATGGGCCGCGGCATGACGATGAGCGACCAGCTCGCCCGGCACGCCCGCACGAGCCCGGACGTGCCCGCGCTCCGGTTCGAGGGCGCCGGCCGCAGCTACCGCGAGCTCGACGAGCGGGTCACCCGCCTGGCGAGGGCCTTCCGGCAGCGCGGCGTCGCACCCGGCGACCGGATCGCCGTCCTCGCCCTGAACGGCATGGAGACGTGGGAGGCCTACCTCGCCGGCGTCCGGCTGGGCGCGGTCGTCGTCCCGGTCAACTTCCGCCTGGTCGCCGACGAGGTCGCCTACGTCCTCAGCGACTCCGGCGCGGTGGCGCTCGTCGTGGACGCCGCCCTGGCCGGGGTCGGCGCCGCGGCCGCGGAGCAGGCGCCGTCGGTCCGGACGACGCTGGTGATCGGCCCGGAGTACGAGGAGGCGCTGGCGGCGGAGGGGACCGCGCCGCTCGACGTCGTCGTCGACGAGGACGAGGCGGCCTTCATCATGTACACCTCCGGCACGACCGGCCGGCCCAAGGGCGCGGTGCTGACCCACCGGAACCTGCTGATGCACGTCTTCAGCCAGCTGGTGACGCTGGGCGTCGACCTCGCGACCGAGCGGGTCGCCGCACCCGGCGCCCCGATGTTCCACATCGCCGGCCTGGCCGGCGGGCTGCCACCGCTGCTCGTCGGTGGCACCAACGTGATCACGCCGTCCGGCGGGTTCGACCCGGTGGCCCTGCTGGACCTGGTCGAGCGGGAGCGCATCAACAGCCTGTTCCTCGTACCGGCGATGTGGGCCGCGGTGGTCGCCGTGCCCGGCATCGCCGACCGCGACCTCTCGTGCCTGACCCGCATCTCGTGGGGCGCGGCACCGGCGTCGACGACCCTGCTGCGCACGCTCATCGACACGTTCCCGCAGGCGGAGGTCATGACGGCGTTCGGCCAGACCGAGTGCAGCCCGGTCACCTGCCTCCTGCGGGGGGAGGACTCGGTCCGGAAGATCGGCTCCGTCGGCACCCCGATGCTCAACGTCGAGGTGCGGGTCGTCGACGACGCGATGGCGGACGTCCCGCAGGGCGAGGTGGGCGAGATCGTCTACCGCAGCCCGATGGTGATGAAGGAGTACTGGGGCAAGCCGGAGGCGACCGCCGAGGCGTTCGCCGGTGGCTGGTTCCACTCCGGTGACCTGGTGCGCCAGGACGAGGACGGCTACTTCTACGTCGTCGACCGCAAGAAGGACATGATCATCTCCGGCGGGGAGAACATCTACTGCGCCGAGGTGGAGAACGTGCTCGCCGCCCACCCGAAGGTTCTCGAGGTCGCCCTGATCGGCGTGCCCGACGCCCGCTACGGCGAGGCGCCGCTGGCCGTCGTCGCCCCGCGCGACGCGGCCGACCCGCCGACGGCGGAGGAGCTGGCCGCGTTCTGCCGGGAGCGGCTGGCCCGCTACAAGAACCCGCGGGAGTATTCGGTGGTCGGGGCGCTCCCCCGCAACCCCAGCGGCAAGGTGCTCAAGACCACGCTGCGGCAGGAGCACTCGGCCGGCTCGCTGGTCGCCGACCCCGTCGTCTGAGAAAGGACCACCCTGCCCCCCGCGCCTCGCAGGCTCGGCGCAGGCCCCTGCAGGGTGGCCGTTCCAGTACGTGACGACCCCCCCTGCAGAGGCCCACCGGTCAGGGGGCGGCGTCGAACAGGTCGCGGGAGACGACGCCGGTGTCGGGGTTGTCGGTGAACATGCCGTCGATGCCGGCCTCCCAGAAGGCGAGGTGCTCCTCGATCGCCCGGCCGTAGTCGTCGGCCGCGGCGTCCTCCCGCAGCGCCGGCGGCAGGAACACGTTCTCGTTGCGGAAGGTGTACGGGTGCACGAGCAGCCCGGCGCGGTGGGCGTCGTCGACCAGCGCGGTCGGGGTGCCCAGCGTGCCGTCGGCGTCGCGCGGGATGACCTGGTTCTTCTCCGGGCCCACGCCCTCGGCGTACTCCGCGACCTCCTGCAGGCCCTCGGCGGTGGTGAGGTCGGCGTAGGTGCGCGGGTCACCGGCGGCGGTGAAGTCGTAGGGCTGCCCCGAGCCCGACAGCAGCTGCACCAGCGGCACGCGCACCCCCTTCTCCTCGAGCTCCCGCAGGTTCGCCGTCTCGAAGGACTGGATGAACACCGGCGAGGTGTGCTTGTGCACCCGCGCCTCCTGCAGGTCGGCCATCAGCGGCTCCTCGAGGGAGAGGCCGATGCCGTCGAAGTAGGTGGGGTGCTTGGTCTCGACGTAGACGCCGATCTCGCGGCGGAGCTCCTGGGAGAGGCGGGCCCGCAGCTCGAGCACCTCGTCGAGGGTCGGCACCTGGTAGAGGCCGTCGTAGAGGGTGTTCTCCTCGCGGACCTCGGGCAACCGCTCGACCGCCCGGAGGGTGCGCAGCTCGGCGAGGGTGAAGTCCTCGGTGAACCAGCCGGTGAACGGCGTGCCGTCGATGACCTTGGTCGTGCGGCGGTCGGCGAACTCCGGCCGGCTCGCGACGTCGGTGGTCCCGGAGATCTCGTTCTCGTGCCGGGCGACGAGCACGCCGTCCGCGGTGCTCACGACGTCGGGCTCGATGTAGTCGGCCCCCATCCGCGCGGCGAGCTCGTAGGAGGCGAGGGTGTGCTCCGGGCGATGGCCGGAGGCCCCCCGGTGACCCACGACGAGCAGGTCGCCGGCGAGCGCCGCGCCGGGCTCGGGAGCCGGGGGCCGCGGGGCGGCGGTGGCGGTGCTGCCCGCCGGGACGGCGAAGGACAGGGGGACGGCGACCGCGACGGCGGCGACCGTGGCACGCAGGCGGCGTGCTCGGGACATCGGGACTCCCGCGGGCTCGGACGGCGACCCTCGCCGGCGGCTCCGCGGCCTGATCCCAGCGAGGCCAGGTGCCCGCGCCGCGTCGCCCGGCACAACTCCCGGTGACGACCTGGTGGCGCACCCGTGCCCCCGCTCAGCCCGCCCAGGCCTCCCTGACGCGCGCCACCACCGAGGCCGCCTGGGCGCGCCCGGCCCGCGCCGCGGGCGCCCGGGCGGCGGGGTCGAGCACGTTGCGGCCGATCGCGGCGCGGGCCGCCTCGTCGGGGGCGACGACGGCCACGCGCGACACCATGCCGGTGACCTGGGCGTCGACGCTGGCCAGCGGCCCGACCCCGCGCGGGATGGGCGCCAGCACGACCAGCCGGTCGTACCCCTGGGCGAGGTCGGCGTTGGCGGCGGAGCGCATGCCGCCGTCGACGTATCGGCGGCCGTCGATGGTGACCGGCGGGTAGACGCCGGGGACCGCGCAGCTGGCGGCGACCGCGTGCACCATCGGGACGCCGGAGTCCCGGCCGAAGGTGCGGAACTCACCCGTGGCGGCGTCCACCGCGGTGACGAGGAACTCCCGCTCCGGCCACTCGCGGGACACCAGCCGCGAGCCGATCACCTCGAGCCGCTCCTGCTCGCTCGGCGTCAGCCCGGCCTGCTCGGCGGCGACCGCGAGGGTGCCGATCCGCCGGCGGAACTCCACGTCGCGGCCGCGGCTGGCCACCATCGCCCAGCCGTACCGGATGAGGTTCCCGCGGGTCATCCGCGCGACCCGCTCCTGCGTCGGGGGCTCGAGTTGACGGGCGTACATCTCCTCGAGCGGGGCGCCGCTGGTGAGCTGCGCACCGACGACCGAGCCGGCCGAGGTGCCGACGACCAGACCCGCCCCGGTGAGGTCCACCCCGGCCTCGGCCAGGCCGGCGAGCACCCCGATCTCCCACGCGATGCCCGTGATCCCCCCGCCGCCGAGCACGAGGGCGGTCCGCTGGTCGCTCATGCGCCACATCCTCACAGAACCCTCGACACAGCCTGTGAGCTGGGCCACCCTGTGGCTCAGGTCACCCGACGAGAGGAAACGAATGACCACCGTGCAGTCCGCCCCGGCACCCACCACGGCCAGCTGGCCGCCCGGGTTGCCCCGGTCCCTGGACTACCCGAGCGTGCCGGTGGGGTCCATCCTCCGGGCCGCCGTGCGCCGGTGGGGCGACCGGACGGCGTTCGTCGACCACGACGTGCCGCTCACCTTCACCGAGCTGGGCGCCCGGGCGCACGCGGTGGCCGGCTGGCTGGCCGACCACGGCGTCGGTCGGGGCGACGTCGTCGCCGTCCACATCCCGAACTGCCGGCAGTACCCGCCGCTGTACTACGGGATCCTGCTGGCCGGCGCCACCTTCTCCCCCACCAACCCGCTGCTGCCGGCCGCCGACCTCGCCGCCCAGCTGAACGACGCCGGCGCCAAGGTGCTGATCACCTGGGACCAGGTGCTGCCCTTCGTCCGGGGCGCGATCGCGCAGACCCGGGTCGAGACGGTGGTCGTCACCGGGGAGGCGCACACCCTCGACTTCGCCGCCCGCCTCGACGGCCTGGAGCCCACCGACGTCGACGTCGCCGACCTGCTGGCCGGCGAGCCGACCGACCGGCACCTCGACGCCGGCCTCGACGTCGCCACCGAACTCGCGCACCTGGCCTACACCGGGGGCACCACCGGCGTCAGCAAGGGCGTGGAGCTGCCGCACCGCCAGGTCGTGACCAACGTCCTGCAGTCCGGCTGCTGGACCGCCGGCGCGCTCCCCGCCCTCGACGAGGAGGGGGACGTGACGCTGCAGCAGGTGCTCGGCCCCGACGAGTGCCCGACCCGGCTGGGCGAGGCCCGGATCATCAACCTGACGCCGTGGTTCCACGCGATGGGGGCCATCGGCTACCTCAACGGCATGGTCATGGGCGGCACGATGACCGTCATCCACATGCGGTTCGACCCGGTCAAGTACGTCGAGGACATGGTCAGGTACGAGGTGACCTCGATCGGCGGCGCGCCCCCGGTCTTCGTGGCGCTGCTGCAGGTCCCCGGGTTCGCCGAGGCCGACCTGTCGCACGTCCGCGGCATCAGCAGCGGCGCGGCTCCGCTCCCGGTCTCGCTGATCCAGAAGATGCAGGCGCTCATGCCGAACGCCACGATCGGCGAGGGCTACGGGCTGACCGAGGTGACCATGATGGCCACCGGCAACCCCACCTTCCGCTCGGGCACCCGCAAGCCGGGCACCGTGGGCGTGCCGATCTTCGACACCGAGGTCACCATCCGCCCGCTCGGCGGCGGCGACCCCCTGCCGGCCGGTGAGCGGGGCGAGGTCTGCATCCGCGGCCCCCAGGTGATGCGCGGCTACGCGCACCGCCCCGAGGCCACCGCCGAGTCGATCGACGCCGACGGCTGGTTCCACTCCGGCGACGTCGGCATCCTCGACGAGGACGGCTACCTCTCGATCGTCGACCGCACCAAGGACATGCTGCTCTACAAGGGCTACAACGTGTTCCCGCGGGAACTCGAGGAGATCCTGTTCGGCGTCCCGGGCGTCGCCGGGGCGGCGGTCGTCGGCCGGCCCGACGAGGAGGCCGGCGAACTGCCGGTGGCCTACGTGGTGCGCAAGGACGACGCGGACGGCGCCGCGCTGACCGCCGAGTCGGTCATGGCCGCCGTCAACGGCAAGGTGACCCCGTACAAGCGGCTGCGGGACGTGAGGTTCATCGACGCGATCCCGGTCTCGGCGGCCGGCAAGGTGCTCAAGCGGGAGCTCGCCGCCCGCGAGCGCGAGGCCGTCGGCGGCTGACGGGTGGGCGCCGCCGCACCCCGAACGGGTGCGGCGGCGCGCATCCGTGCTCGCCGCTCACTATCGTCCGCGGCGTGGAGGAGCAACGGAACGGGCTGGAGACCGAGCACACCGGCGTGCGCATCGCCCACGTCGAGCAGTCCCCGGTCCGCCAGGTGTGGCGCCGCGTCGTCATCGCGGCCATCGTCCTCTTCATCGTGATCCTGATCGTCTACCTGGACCGCGACGGCTACGAGGACAGCAAGGGCGGCCCGATCTCGATCCTCGACGCCGCCTACTACGCGACGGTCAGCCTCTCCACCACCGGCTACGGCGACATCACGCCGGTGACCCCCGGAGCCCGCCTGACCAACGTCCTGCTGATCACGCCGCTGCGGATCATGTTCCTGATCGTCCTCATCGGAACGACCCTCGAGGCGCTGACCGCGCGCTCGCGCGAGGAGTTCCGCATCCACCGCTGGAGGTCCCGCGTGCGCCAGCACGTCATCGTGTGCGGCTACGGCACCAAGGGCCGCAGCGCCATCCGCTCCCTGCAGGCGAGCGGCACCCCGCTGGAGAAGATCGTCGTCGTCGACCCCGAGCCCCGGGCCATCGACGAGGCCAACGCCATGGGGCTGACCGGCATCGTCGGCGACGCCGGGCGCACCGAGGTGCTGCGCCGGGCCGCCGTCGAGCGGGCCCGGTCGGTCATCGTGGCGGCCAACCGGGACGACGCCTCGGTGCTGATCACCCTCACCGTGCGCCAGCTCAACCCGAGCGTCCCGATCACCACCAGCGTCCGCGAGGAGGAGAACGCCAACCTCCTGCGGCAGTCCGGCGCGGACACCGTCATCACCACCTCGGCGACCTCCGGCCGGCTGCTGGGCCTCTCCACCGACAGCCCGCGCGTGGTCGCCGTCGTCGAGGACCTCGTCACCGGTGGCCAGGGCCTGGACCTGCACCAGCGGACGGCGACCGCCGACGAGGTGGGGCTGAGCCCGCGCCAGCTGCGCGACATCGTGCTGTCGGTGACCCGCGGCGGGCGCACGCTGCGCTTCGACGACCCGCTGATCGGCACCCTGCAGCCCGAGGACGTCCTCGTCGTCGTGAAGGCGCACGAACCCGGGAAGGGCATGCAGCTCCCCACGCAGTGACACGTGTCGACCCTCCGGGTCGACGACCGCGGCCAGGTGCCGTCCCCCGCTGCGCTGAGCCCTGCCCGTCCTTCCTCTGAGAAGCCTCCGGCCCCCCGTCGTCAGGACCCGCTGCGCGGAACCCAGGCCGTGCCTCGGGGACCCTCCGGGCCCCGCTCGCCACGACCTATGGGACGCGCACCCAGGTGGTCGTGGGCTCGTCGCGGCCGCGGAGCTCCACCTCGCGGTCCCGGGTCCAGTGCCGCCGCTCGTCGTCCGCCGCGGCCAGCACCGTCGGCTCGCTGGCGACGGCGCGGCCCGGGTGCTCCTTGGCCAGGTCGGTGAGCCGCGCGGCCTCGTTCACCGGGTCGCCGATCACCGTGTACTCCAGCCGGCTCGCCGCGCCCACCTGGCCGGCCCACACCCGGCCGCACGCGACGCCCACCCCGACGTCGACCTCACCGGCGGCGGCGACGGCGTCGCAGATGCGCCGGGCCGCCCGCAGCGCGGCACCCGCCGGGTCCGGGTGGTCGGCCGGCGCGCCGAAGACGCACAGCGCGGCGTCGCCCTCGAACTTGTTCACCAGGCCGCCCTCGTCCTCGATGGCGTCGACGACGACCTCGAAGAAGCGGTTGAGCAGGCCGACCATCTCCTCCGGTCCGGTGCGCCGCACCAGTGCGGTCGAGCCGGCGACGTCCACGAACAGCGCCGCGACGGCGCGCTCCTCCCCCGCCAGGGAGACGCCGGTCGCCAGCGCCCGCTGGGCCACCGTCGTCCCGACGTGCCGGCCGAACAGGTCGCGCAGCCGCTCCCGCTCGGCCAGGCCGGCGGCCATGGAGTTGACGCCCTCCTGCAGCAGGCCGATCTCCCCCGCGTCGTCCACCACGACGTCGACGTCGTAGTCGCCGGCGCCGACCTGCTGCACGGCGCGGCGCAGGTCGCGCAGCGGCTGGCCCACGGCGCGGGCGGTGAGCACCGTGGCCAGCGCGCCGACCAGCAGCGCGACCACCACGAGGAAGACGACGGCGGTGCGCCCGGGCCCCTCGGGGTTGCTCGGGTCGAGGTAGAGCAGGACGACGCCGACCATCGGCACCCCGCTGGTCAGCCCCCAGGTGAGCAGCAGGCGGATGCGCACCCCCAGGGTGAGCACCCCCGCGGGCGGGTGCGCGGCCAGGGCGCGGGCGGTGACGGCGCGGGCGGCCCGGGCCACCAGCAGGTAGGTGACGCCGGCGGTGACCACCCCGCCCAGCACCACGGCGACGCCGATGCGGGCGCCGACCCGGGCGTCGGGGAAGGCGGCCGCCGCGACGACGCCCACCAGCACCGCGCCGAGCAGCCAGACGACGGCCGCGACGAGGGCGGTGTCCAGCGGCAGCCGCAGCGCCTGACGGGCCTCCGCCACCGTGGGCGCGCGGCCGGCCGTCAGCCAGCGGTTGGTGGCCCGTTGCCGCCCCAGCCCGGCGAGCACGGCCAGCGGCAGGGCGACCGCGAGGTAGCCCGCGGCCGCCCACAGCACCTCGGCGCGGCCCACGCTCCCCCGGTCGCCGTCCACGCCGAGCAGCAGCAGCGCCACGGTGCCGACGCCGACCAGGTTGGCCGCGATGACCAGGCCCACGATCACCGGGACGGCCAGCCGGCCGCTGGGCGCCCACTCGGCCATGCCGGTCAGCCGGCGGCGCACGTCGTCGCCCGCGGTGGTCACGTGCGGCTCAACGAGCGCGGCCGGCGGACGGCACGGCCGGGCACCCGATCGGGGTCACGCGACCATGATCACCGAGCGGCGCCGCCGCCGTCCGGCCCGTCACCCGCCGGGGTGGCAGCGCGGCCCGGCAGCGCGCGCCCGAGCACGAGCGCGCCGACGCCGGCCACCACCACCCCGAGCAGCGCCACCCGCAGGCCGGCGGCGTCGGCCACCACCCCGATCAGCGGCGGGGAGACCAGGAAGCCGATCCGCAGCAGCCAGTTGATCACCATCAGGCCCTGGCCGTGCGGCAGGCCGGGGAGCTCGTCTGCGGCGTGGTAGACGGCCGGGATGAGGGTGGCGACGCCGAGGCCGGCCAGCGCGAACCCGGCCAGGGTGCTGGGCACCGAGGGCCAGGCGAGCGCCACGCCGAGACCCACCGCGGCGAGCGCACCCCCGGCCCGCGCGACCCGGCGCTCCCCGAACCGGTCGACCACGCGGTCACCGGTCAGCCGGCCGACCGTCATCGCAGCCGAGAGGGCGACGAAGCCCAGCCCCGCGACGGCCGCGCCGGCCGCGAGCTCGGTGCGCAGGTAGAGCGCGCTCCACGAGGCGCCGACGTCCTCGATCAGCGCACCGCAGCCGGCCAGCAGGCCGAGCACCGCCAGGGCGGGGAGCGCAGCCCGCCGGCGCGGCCGTTCCCGCGGCACCGCCTCGGCCACCGGCTCCGGCTCGTCCGAACCGGGGAGCACGCCGCGGGAGACGACGAGGGCGGCCGCCCCGAAGACCACCGCCGAGACGCCGAGGTGCACCGGCAGCGGGATGCCCAGCCCCGCCGCGGCTGAGCCGAGCAGCCCGCCGGTGACCGCGCCGATGCTCCACACGCCGTGCAGCGAGTTGATGATCGAGCGGCCGTAGAGCCGCTGCACACGCAGTCCGTGCGCGTTCTGGGCGACGTCGATGACGGCGTCGAGGGCGCCGACCACGAGGAACCCGGCGGCCAGGGCGGCCCAGTTGGGCGCCACCGACACCGTCCACACGACCGCACCGAGCAGCGCCAGGCCGTAGGTGGCGACCCGGCCGGAGCCGAACCGGCGGTTGAGCGCGGCCGACGACAGCCCGGCGAGCAGGGCGCCCAACGGCACGGCGGCCAGGGCGGCGCCCAGCGCGGTGCTGCTCAGCTCCAGCTCCGCCTTGACCGCGGGCAAGCGGGGTACCAGCCCGGCGTAGAAGACGGCGTTGAGGAAGAAGCAGGCGGCGACGGCGCGGCGGGCGCGGCGCAGGCGCGGGGGCTCGACGGCGGCGGGAGCGGTGGACACGGGGCAGCCCTCCTCAGCCGGCGAACCGGAGCAGCGCGGCACGGATCTGGGCGGCGTCCATCGGGTCGGTGGACAGCGCGCTGTGCAGGACCAGCCCCTCGACCAGGGCGTCGACCTCCCGGGCGGTGACCGGGTCCAGGTGGCGCTCCAGGCTGCGGCGGCTCCGTGACATCCAGTCCTGGGTGACCGCGCGCAGCTCGGCGTCGCGGGCCGCGGCGACGTAGAGCTCGACGGCGAGCACGAGGTCCCGCTGCGAGCCCAGCAGGTCGCCGGTGAGGTGCTCGACCAGCGCCTCCAGCGCCGCGGTGCGGTCGGGGGCGGCGGCCATGCGCGCGTCGAAGCGCGCGGCGACGTCGTCGACGTGCCGGGTGAAGGCGGCGGCGAGCAGCTCGGCGAGCGAGCCGAAGTGGTAGGTCAGCGACCCCAGCGGGACGTCGGCGGCGCGGGCGATCGCCCGGTGCGTGGCCGCCGCGACCCCGCGCGCGGCGATGACGTCGAGGGTGGTGTCGACCAGCCGGTCGCGCCGTCCGGGGTCGTGCCGGCGCGGACGGCGGACCGGCGCTGGGTCGGCGCCCACCGGGCCGGCTCGTCCAGCCGGCGGAGAGCTCATAGGAACGAGCGTACACATGCGAGCGGGGTGGCGTACGGGGCGGGGCGTCCGTGCGGGCGCCCCGCCCCGGTGGTCACGATGCGCCGGTCAGAACGCGGCGAGGACAGCGCCCTCGTAGTTCTGCTCGATGAACTGGCGCACCTCGTCGGAGTGCAGCAGCTCCTCCAGCTCCTGGATGCGCTCGTCGCCCTCGTCGCCGGTGCGCACCACCAGGAGGTTGGCGTTGGGGTTGCCCTCGCCCTCCTCCAGGGCCAGCGCGTCCTCGGCGGGGACCAGGTCGGCCTCGATGGCGTAGTTGCCGTTGATGACCGCGATGTCCACGTCGGCCAGCGAGCGGGGCACCTGCGCGGCCTCGACCTCGGAGATCTCGAGGTTCCTCGGGTTGCCCTCGATGTCCAGCGAGGTCGGCGCGGCGTCGCCGGTGTCGGCCAGGGTGATCAGGCCGTTGGCCTCGAGCAGCCGCAGCGCCCGCGCGGCGTTGGTCGGGTCGTTCGGGATCGCCACCGTCGCGCCGTCGGGCAGCTCGGCGAGGTCGGTCAGCGTGTTCGAGTAGATGCCGAGCGGCTCGATGTGCACCGGGTCGAGCGCCGCGAAGTCGTAGCCGGCGCTGGCCTCCTGCTCCTCCAGGTACGGGATCGTCTGGAAGTAGTTGGCGTCCAGGGAGCCGTCGTCGAGGGCGACGTTGGGCTGCACGTAGTCGGTGAACTCGACGATCTCCAGGTCCAGGCCGGCGTCCTCGGCGAGGTTCTCGTCGATGTAGCGCAGGATCTCCGCGTGCGGGACCGGGGACGCGCCGACCCGCAGCGGCTCGTCGGCCGCCGACAGCTCGGCCTCGCCGCCGCAGGCGGCGAGCAGGGCCGTCATCGCCGAAGCGGCCAGGACGGTGGTGAAGCGGGTGCGCATGGTGGTGGTTCTCCTCGGGTGGTGCGGTGGGACGGCGGCCGGGCGGCCGCCGGAGAGGTCGGTCAGGCGTGCGCGAGCGAGCGCGCCCAGCGGTCGCCGGCCCACTGGAGGGCCTGGACGATGACCAGCAGGAGGACGACGGTCGCCAGGGTGATGTCGGTGCGGAACTGCTGGTAGCCGAAGCGGATGGCGAAGTCGCCGAGCCCGCCGCCGCCGACCGCACCGGCCATGGCCGAGTAGCTGATCAGCGCGACGACGGTGACCGTGACCCCGGCGACCAGCGAGGGCCGGGCCTCGGGCAGCAGCACGGTGCGCACGACGTCGCGCCGGCGGGCGCCCATGGACAGCGCCGCCTCCACCTTGCCGGCGGCGACCTCGCGCAGGCTGGTCTCGACCAGCCGGGCGAGGAACGGGACGGCGCCGATGGTCAGCGGCACGATCGCCGCGGTGGAGCCGATCGTCGTCCCGACGATGCCGCGGGTGACGGGGGCGACGAGGACCAGCAGGATGATGAACGGCAGTGCCCGGCCGAGGTTGACGACCAGGCCCAGCGCGCGGTTGAGCAGCGGCCGAGGGGCCAGCCCGCCGGGGGCGGTGACCGTGAGCAGCACGCCCAGCGGGACGCCGAGCAGCACGGTGACCAGCGCCGCGACGCCCACCATGTACAGCGTCTCCCAGGTGGCGTCCAGCAGCTGCGGCCAGATGCGGTTCCAGTCGCTCACCGGGCCACCTCCGCCGTCGCGGCCACGCGCTCGACCAGGACGCCGCCGGTCCGCAGCCGGTGCACGGCGTCGTCCAGCCCCGCTCCTCCGCCGGTCACCCGCAGGAGCAGCCGGCCGTAGCGGCCACCGGCCACCGTCTCCACCGACCCGCCGGCGATCTCGACGGCCAGGCCGAGCTCCCCGATCAGGGTCTGCAGGACGCGGGTCTCCGGCGTGCGGTCGGTGACGGTCACCCGCAGCAGGGCGCCGTCGTGCCCGGCCCCGGCGTCCGCGACCGGCGCCGGGAGCAGCGCCTCGCCCAGCGGCGAGCCCGGCCGGGTCAGCACGTCGGCCAGCCGGCCGCCGTCGACGACCCGCCCGCGGTCCAGCAGGACGGCGCTGTCGCACACGGCCTTGACCACGGACATCTCGTGGGTGATCAGCAGGACGGTCAGCCCCAGCTCGTCCCGCACCCGGCGCAGCAGCTCCAGGACCCCGGTGGTGCTGGCCTGGTCGAGCGCGGAGGTGGCCTCGTCGCAGAGCAGCACGTCCGGGCGGGCGGCGAGCGCGCGGGCGATGGCCACCCGCTGCTGCTGCCCGCCGGAGAGCTGCGCGGGGCGGGCGTCCGCGCGGTCGGCGAGGCCCACGAGGTCCAGCAGCTCCCCCGCCCGCCGCCGGCGCTCGGCCCGGCCGACGCCGGCGAGCTCGAGCGGGTGCTCCACGTTCCCCGCGGCGGTGCGCGAGTCGAGCAGCTCGAAGTGCTGGAAGACCATGCCGATGGACCGCCGCGCCTGCCGGACCCGCTCGTCGGGGAGCTCGGTGAGCACCTGCCCGTCGACGGTCACCGAGCCCGAGGTGGGCCGCTCCAGCAGGTTGACCAGGCGCACCAGCGTGCTCTTGCCCGAGCCGCTGGGGCCCACGACGCCGGCGAACTCGCCCCGGTCGACGGACAGGCTGACGCCGTCGACGGCGACGACCTCGCCGGCCCGCCCGCGGGCGGGGAAGACCTTGCGGACGTCCTTCAGTTCGATCACGGGATGGGGTCTCCGGGGGTTGAGCAGGCACGGGCGGGCGACGACGCCGGCGAGGGCGTGGTGGACCGCGGTGCGCCGCGGTGGGGGCGGCAGGCCCGCCGCTACGAGGGCGGGCGTCGCCGGGAGGCGGGAGGCCTCAGCGGCACAGGGCTGTGCCGGTGCGGCACAGGTCGACGTGCCGGCGGGCCCACGAGAGCAGCTCGTACCGCATGGTGTTCCTCCATCGGTCCTGGCAGTAGCACCCGCGCCCGCCGATGCGGGGGGTTGCTGCGACGTCGACGAGCCAGGTCTCTCAGCCGCTCCGGATGGTTGCGGCAGCGAGTCTACGGACCGGATCCGGGCGTTTCCCCTCCACGACCTGCGACGTCACTCACAGCGACGTCCGGGGCCGGCCCCGGCACGCTCGTGGGGACCGCGCGGAGCAGTCGGGCCAGCAGCCAGCCACCGACTGCACCGAGGACGGCGAAGCCGGAGATCGGGCCGACGACCTGGGCGGGCGTGAAGGAGATCCCGGCGGCGACCTGCAGCGCGGTGGCCAGGGAGATCGACGGCAGCAGCAGCACGATGGTCACGAGCAGCGGTGCCGCCAGCAGGTAGCCGAACGGCTCGCGGCGGCGCACCAGCAGCCCGGCCAGCGCAGCCGCCGGGGTGATGACGGCCAGGTCGAGGGAGTACGTGACCGTCGTGGTGTAGACGTCGAGCAGGTCGGGCGCGGTCCCCTGCAGCAGCGCGGTCACGAGAGGCTGCAACCAGACCACGGCCGTCACCGCCGCCGAGGCGAGCAGGAACCAGGACAGGGAGCGGTGCGGGAGGTCGGGGTCCGCGGCAGCGGCGGCCAGGGCGGCCCGGCTGGTCTCGCTGAGCGCCGCGACGAACCCGAACAGCGAGCCCGAGAGCAGCGTCACGTAGGCCAGGTAGAGCGGGTTGTAGGCCACACCCAGGGCGTAGTTGGCGTAGACGTACAGCAGGTAGCCCAGCGAGCCGGCGAGCAGCAGCGTCCCGCGCGGGGATGCCTTGCGGTGCTCCAGCCAGGCCCGGACCACGAGCGGGATGCCGAACGCCAGGACGACGGCGTCGACGGCGGTGTTGTTCGTGGCGGTGAAGACCGTGTCGTAGCGGTACAGCCCGGATCCGGCCAGCCGGGCGGACTGCCCGCGCGGGGTGACCACCGTGACCGGGTCGGCCGACGGACGCCACAGCAGCCCGACCGCCGCCGCTGCAGCACCGACCGCCGCCACCAGACCGGGCAACCTGCGCAAGGCTCGTCCCACAGCGCCGTGCTTACCCGTCCGGCCCCCGGCTAGCCACCGGTCCGGCGCCGGAACGACGAACGCCCGGCCCCACGAGGCGTGGGGCCGGGCGTCCGGGATGTCGTACGACATCGCAGGGGTGGAGGTGGCGGGAATCGAACCCGCGTCCTTCGACGCATGACCAGGGCTTCTCCGAGCGCAGTCCGCTACTGCCTCTGCTCGACCCCATCGATCTCACGGACGAGTCGATGTGACGGGCCCAGTCGCTGTGAGATGTCCCGTGAACGCCCGCGACCGGCGTTCACGGTGAGTCATCTAGCTGATGCCAGGATCCGGGCCGATGACGAACCCGGGCTGACAGAGTCGCCTCGCTACTTAGGCAGCGAGGGCGAACTCGCGCTGACTGGAGTCGGCGCTTGTGTTGTTTCCAACGCGTGGTTAACGAGCTCATCGTTGGCTTCCTCGGCTCGCTTCCCCTGGACACCCGACCGAAGTCGAGACCAATCACCCCCTGTGTAGTTGTGCGATCAGGGTAACGGCCCCGTCCAGCCCGTTGTTCCCGGGCGTTCGGCTGACCGCCGGCCGGCGGTCAGGCAGGATGCCCGCATGACGGGGACCGGCCGGGCGACGACGCCGGTGCGGATCGCGATGTGGTCCGGTCCGCGCACGCTGTCGACGGCGACGATGCGCGCCTGGGAGAACCGCCCCGACACGGTCGTCGTCGACGAGCCGCTCTACGGCTACTACCTGGCCGCGACCGGGCTCGATCACCCCGGCCGCGACGAGGTGGTCGCCAGCCAGCCCACCGACTGGCGCGCCGTCGTCCGCACCCTCACCGAGGGCGAGCTGCCCGGCGGCGCCACCATCTCCTACCAGAAGCACATGACCCACCACGTGCTGCCGGAGGTCGACCTCGACGCCTTCACCGGCCTGCGGCACGCGTTCCTGATCCGCGACCCGCGCCGGCTGCTCGCCTCCTACGCCCGCGTGCGCGAGCACCCGACCCTGGCCGACCTCGGCCTGGTCCAGCAGGTCGCGCTGCACCGCCGCTTCGGCGGACCGGTCGTGGACTCCGACGACCTGCTGCGCGACCCGCGCGGCGTGCTCACCGCCCTGTGCGCGGCGCTGGAGGTGCCCTTCGACGAGCGGATGCTGTCGTGGCCGCCCGGTCGCCGGGAGTCCGACGGGGTGTGGGCACCGCACTGGTACGCGAGCGTGGAGGCCTCCACCGGCTTCGGCCCGTACCGCGAGACGCCGGTGGAGCTGCCCGGCTCGCTGGCCGGGCTCGCCGCCGAGTGCCTCCCCCACTACGACGAGCTGGCCGCCGGCCGGCTGAGGAGCTGACCCGTGCTGCAGCAGTTCGACGAGCGCAACCGCGACCTGGTGGTCAACGTGGGCGGCCGGCTGGCCCACCGCGACGAGGCCGGGGGGAGCCCGTTCGACTCCGTCGTGCAGGGCGGGGACGCGGTCTGGGAGGGGCTGCGGCTCTACCGCGGCCGGATCTTCGCCCTCGAGGAACACCTGGCCCGGCTGCGGCGCTCCGCGCAGGCGCTCGCGTTCACGGAGATCCCCGACGATGCGGCGATCGTCGAGCAGATCCGCCGCACGCTGGCCGCCAACGGCATGACCGACGGCGTGCACATCCGGCTCACCCTGACCCGCGGCGTGAAGGTGACCAGCGGCATGGACCCCCGGCTGAACCGGAGCGGCCCGACCCTGATCGTGCTGGCCGAGCACAAGCCGCCCGTCTACGACACCGGCGGCATCACGCTGATCACCTCCAGCGTGCGCCGCCCCACCCCCGACGTGCTCGACCCGAAGATCCACCACAACAACCTGCTCACCTCGATCCTCGCCAAGATCGAGGCGAACGTGGCCGGTGCCGACGACGCCCTGATGCTCGACGCCCGCGGCTTCGTCGCCGAGACGAACGCGACCCACGTCTTCTTCGCGGCCGACGGCGTCCTCCGCACACCGACGACCGGCGCCTGCCCCGAGGGCATCACCCGGGCCACCGTGCTGGACCTCGCCGCCGCGGCCGGCGTGACCACCGAGGTCGGCGACTTCTCGACGACCCAGCTGTACGCGTCCGACGAGGTGTTCGTGACCGGCACGATGGGCGAGCTGACGCCGGTCCTCGCCGTCGACGGGCGGCGCATCGGCACCACCGGCGACCCCGGCCCGCTGACCCGGCAGCTGTCCGCCGCCTACGGGGAGCTGACGGCGTCGTCGGGCACCCCCGTCGTCTGAGCACCGGGATCCGTCCCGCGGGGGGCAGGAGGGGGTGCCGGAGCTCCGCCGTCCCGGACCCCCGCGGCCGGCCGCCACCCGCCCGCGCCGGGGGTGGGCGGGAGGCCCGTCCTGCTCAGATCCAGTCGCGGCGCTTGAACACCAGGTAGAGCGTCAGGCTGACGCCGATCATGAGCAGCAGCGCGAACGGGTACCCCCACACCTCGTCGAGTTCGGGCATGTGGTCGAAGTTCATGCCGTAGACGCCGCCGACGAGGCTCGGCGCGAACAGGATGGCGGCCCAGGCGGAGATCTTCTTGACCTCCTCGCCCTGCGCGATCGAGGTCTCGGTCAGCTCGCGGATCTCCTCGTTCTGCCGCTGCGCCACCAGGGTCGCGTTGACCGTCAGGATGTCGCGGAGCTGCAGCCGGAAGCCCTCCACCCGCTCGTTGACCTGGATGACGTGGTCGGCGACGTCGCGCAGGTAGCCGCGGAGTTCCTCGTCGACGCCGTACTTGTCGAACCCGGCGGTGAGCGCGGCGATGATGCCGGTGAGCGGCTGGGCGGCCCGCTGGAACTCCAGCACCTCCTGCGAGAGCTCGTAGATGCGCCGGGAGACGCCCGGGTCGCCGCCGAACACCTGCGTCTCGATCTCGTCGATGTCGTTGGCCAGCCCGTCGACCACCGGCCGGTACCCGTCGACGACGGCGTCCAGCGTCGCGTAGAGCACCGCCTCGCTCCCGCGGGAGAGCAGTTCCGGGTCGCTCTCCAGCCGCCGCCGCACCCGGGACAGGTCGGGCGACTCGCTGTGCCGCACGGTGATCGCGAAGTCCGGCCCGAGGAACAGGTGCAGCTCGCCGAACTCGACCTCCTCCGCCGCGTCGAGGTACCGCGCGGCCTTGAGGACGACGAACAGGGTGCCGCCGTAGCGCTCGAACTTCGGCCGCTGGTGGGCCTTGATCGCGTCCTCGACCGCGAGCTCCGGCAGGTCGAACAGCTCCGCGAGCGCCCCCAGCTCCTTCGGCCCCGGGCGGTACAGCCCCAGCCAGGCCAGCCGCCCCTCCCCGTGGAGGAGTTCCTCGCGGCTCTCGGCCGGCGAATCCGGCGTCGCCACGCGGCGGCCCTCGGAGTAGACGGCGTTGTCCACGATCCGCGACCGCGCAGCCGCGCCGTCGATCGCAGCGGCGGCAGCCGTGGCGCCGTTCGGCGCCGGCGCGGGGGCCGGCCGCGGCGGGCGGCGACCCAGCGTGGTCAGGGCGGTCAGCGGCGCGAGGCGGCGCTCGGTCATGACGGGCTCCCGGGGCGGGGGGACGGCGGTGGGCACCGGAGCGGCCCTCCTCGCCCCCGCGCCACCCCGGCCCGGGTGGGGCAGGGCGGGGCGGGCGGCCTCCCGGCGGGCCCGGCACGAGGTGCGGGGCGCCCGAGGAGACCTGGTCAGCCGGCGGAGAGGACCAGGGGATCGGTACTGGGAGGTTCGCTGCGCACGACGTCCCCCTCCCCGGTCCGGGCGCCTCCGCCCACGTGTTCTCGGCCGTCGCCCATCGTCCCACGCCGGCCGGGCGGAGCCGGACGTGCGATCGCCCACACGGGTGAGGAGCGGCCCCCGCCGTCAGCCCGCGACGCCGAGCACCAGGTCGACGAGCAGGGGAAGCAGCAGCACGATGAGGATCGCGCCTAGCACGTCGAAGGAGATGCCCGACCGGATCATCTTGGTGATCGGCACGACGCCGGAGCCGTAGACGATCGCGTTCTGCGGCGTCGACACCGGCAGCATGAAGCCGAACGACGCCGCGAACGTCGCCGCCAGCGCCGGCACGAACGGGTTGATCCCCGCGGCCACGGCCACCGGGATGATGATCGGCACGACCACGGCGGCCGACGCCGTGTTCGACGTCGTCTCGCTGATGATGATCGCCAGGATCACCGCGAATACGGTGATCGCGATCATGCTGGTCAGCCCGAGGCCGTCGGCGGAGGCCTGCCCGATCGTCTCGGCGAGCCCGGTGTCGGCCAGCAGCGAGCCGAAGATGATGCCGGTGCCGAAGAGCAGGATCGTGCCCCAGTCGATCGTGGCGGCGTCGCTCCAGTTGAGCGTGAACTCCCGGCGCTTCCAGTCCGTCGGCAGCAGGAACAGCAGCGAGGCACCGAGGACCGCGACGATCCCCTCGTCGAGGCGGTCACCGAGGGTGGCGTACAGCTCGGACTCCGTGCCGGCGGTCAGCGCGATGATGCCGGGGAAGATCCACAGCGCCACGGTGACGCCGAAGGCGATGAGGGTGTTGCGCTCGGCCCCGGAGAAGGGACCGAGCTCGGCCCGCTCCTTCTGCACGTACTCGTGCACGCCCTCGATCCGCTTGATCTCCGGCTTGTTGATCAGCAGCAGCACGAGGACCAGCGCGACGAACATCAGCGCGCAGATCGGCAGCGCCATGAGCATCCAGTCGAGGAAGCCGATCCGCTCGCCGGTGGCCTCCTCGATCAGCCCGCGGCCGATCAGGTTCGGCGGGCTGCCGACGGGGGTGAGCAGGCCGCCGACGCCGGCGCCGTAGGCGAGCATCAGCATCAGCGCGACGCCGACCCGCAGGCGCAGCGGGTCGAAATCGGGCTTCACCAGCTCCTTGTCCTGCAGCAGCTTGGCGATCACCGACAGGATGCCGATCGCGGTGGGCAGCAGCATCGCGACGGTCGCGGTGTTGGAGACGAACGCCGAGAGCAGCGCGGTGATGAACCCGAAGGCGATGATCACCCGCGCGGTCGAGGCACCGACCCACTTGAGCGACAGGATGAACATCGCGAACCGCCGCGCGACCCCGTGCTTGAGCATGGCCGCGGCGAGGATGAAGGCGCCGATGAAGGTGAACACCGTCGTCGACCCGAACGGTGCCAGCGCGTCGTCGGCCGGCACCACCCCGAGCACGGCGATCGCCCCCACCCCGATGAGGCCGCCGACGGGGATGGGGACCGGCTCGGTGATCCACAGGACGATGACGCCGAGCAGCACCGCGGCGAGCAGGTGCTGGTCACGCGGGAGGTCGATCGGCAGCAGCGCGAAGACGAGGGTGACCAGCGGCGCCAGGAAGAGGCCGATCGTGCGGCGGCCCTTCTCGAACCGCTCCTCGGCCGGGCTGAGCTGCTGCTCCCCCAGGCTGCGGTAGGTGGCGCTGCCGCGGAACGCGGCGTCGACGTCGGTCCGCTGCCACCCGGGCCCCCCGTGGGCGGCCGACTGCACCCCACCCTGCTCGCGCTCGGTCGCGGTCACAACGCCTCCCTCGGGGCCGGAAGTCGGCATGACCATAGGCCGGGGTCAGCCGCTCAGCGACCTGGAGAACGCACGACCTCGCGAAGGGTGACGCGCCGCGCCGTCACCGGCCGAAGATGCCCTGGCCGAACGCGCCGTTGGCGGTGATCACGCGCGACAGACCCTTGCCGAGCTCGACCACCCGCGCGGTCTTCCCCGCGCCCAGCTGCAGCCACGGGTCTGCGGCGAGCGCGTCGGTCTGCACCTCGATGCGGGCGCGCAGCTCCTCGCCCTCCTCGGTGAGGCCGGCGTCGTCGAGCAGGCCGCGCTCGGCCAGCGCGGCGCACGCGGCGTCCCACTGCTCGTCGCTCCACCCGCGGGTGGCCTTGGCCGCCGCCACGGTGAACCCGCGGCCGGTCGCGCAGTGGGTGATCAGCGCTTCCAGCCCGGTCAGCCCGGCGTGCACCAGGACGGCGACGTGCCCGTCACCGCGGTGCTCGCGCAGCAGCGTGGCGCCGTGCCACAGCGCCAGCAGCGGCTCCTCCGGCCACGGCAGGTCGGCGTGCCCGGCGAACAGCGGGCGGCCCTCCGCGCTCAGGTCGGCGCAGGCCTCGCACAGCAGCCCGGCGAGCTCGGCCACCTCGGGCGAGCCGGCGACCTCCTCGCCCAGCAGCCGGGTGAGCGAGGCGCGTGCGGCGTCCAGGCGGGCGGCGACCACCTGCTCGGGCGTGGCCAGCGTCCAGGCCCGCGGGATCATGTGGGCCACCAGCGACGGGGCGAAGTTGTAGAACGTCGCCGTCACCACGCCGGCGCCGACGGCGCCCATGGCGGCGGCCCGGCCGGCGAAGTAGACCATCCGCCCCTTGCGCAGGCCGAGGGCGCCGAGGTGCTCGTCCTGCTCCGGCGCGAAGTACAGCTGCGAGTGGAGCGGGTCGATCGCGCGGTGGGCGCGGCCGACGAGGGCGGGGTCGAAGGCGGGTTCGGGCTGCTCGGCGCTGACCATGGGCGCACCCTAGCCAGCGGCCACCGGCGGGAGTGACAGGGACCACGCCACGCGGGTCCGCACGGTGCTGAAGCCGAGGCTCTCGTACAACCGCAGCGCCCCGGTGACGTTGTCGCTGTCGACGTCGAGGGCGACCACGCGGCAGTCGTGCGCCGCGGCCGCCCGCAGGCTGCTGCCGATCATCGCCGACGCCAGGCCCCGGCCGCGCGCCCGGCAGCACCCCGATCTGGCCGAGCACCACCTCGCGGTAGCCGCGCGCCCGGGTGTCGGCCTCGTACACGTAGCCGAGGACGTAGCCGGCGACGGCGCCGTCGGCGACCGCGAGCACCGAGAGGTCGGGGCGGAAGGCGCGGCTGCCGGTGAACAGCCGCTGCCACGACCCGGCGTCGCGCTCGCTGGAGCCGTGGTGCTCGGTGAACGCCGCGTTGTGCGCGCGCCGCACCTCGTCGTCGCGGTCCCACGAGAACGGCACGACCTCCACGCCCGGGACCTCGCGGCCGTCCGGCAGGTCGGTGAGCCGGCGCTCCATGGTGCGGTACCAGCGCTCGGCCGCGAACCCGCGCCGCTCGACCAGCCGCTCCAGCCGCGGCTGGGTCCCGGGGACGCCCACGACCAGCCGGGCCTCGACCTCCGGGTGCCGCTCGGCGTGCACCTCGGCGCCGCGGGCGTGCTCCCAGCCCAGGAGCGCCGTCCCGATGCCGCGGCCGCGCCGGTCGGGGTGCACCCGGCCGTCGAGGTGGATCCGGTAGGCGTCGCGGAAGGTGGGGCTGGCGGAGACGACCGCGTAGGCGACGAGCGCGCCGTCGGCGTCGGTGACGGCGACCCCGTCACGGGCCGGGTCGACCCCCCAGCCGGTCCACTCCTCGGCGACGTCGTCGGCGTCGGGGAACTCCCCGGTGTCGTCGAGCGCCTCCGCCGCGACCAGCAGCTCGGCGACCGCCGGGGCGTCGCCGGGGCGGAGCGGGCGGACGGTCAGGCCGTCGGGCACGGCGGGCAGGGCGGGCACGGGAGCCGAGGGTAGGGAGCCCGCGGGTGCGCGGCGAACCGTTTTCTACAGCCGCACGAACAGGCAGAAGGGGTGGCCGGCCGGGTCGGTGAAGACCCGGACGTCCTCGTGGGCGTCGGTGTGCCCGCCGACCCGGCGCGCGCCGGCCTCCTCCGCGACGGCCGTGGCGGCGTCGAGGTCGTCGACCTGCAGGTCTAGGTGCAGCTGCATCTGCTGGGCGCCCGGCTCCGGCGGCCACACCGGCGGCACGTGCTCCTCCTCGAGCTGGAAGGACAACCCCGGGCCGCCGTCCTCGGGCCGCAGCGTCGTCCACTGCGGGTCGTGGTCGCGGATCGGCCAGCCGAGCAGGCGCTGGTAGAAGCGGGCCAGCCCCTGCGGGTCCGGGGTGCCGAGGACGGTCGCGGTCAGCCGGGCGGTCGGGATCACGCCTCGATCGTGAATAGCCGGGCCCCGTTGCGCCACAGCACGGCGCGCAGCCACTCCTCCCCCAGCCCGAGCCGGTGCAGCGCCGCGAGCTGGTGGGCGTAGGGGTACGGGATGGACGGGAAGTCGCTGCCGAGCAGCACCTTGTCGCGCAGCGCGCCCAGCCGCGGGAGGTCGGCCCGGTCGAAGGGCATCAGCCGCTCGGTGAAGTCGGTGGCGAACATCGTGGTGTCCAGGTGCACCCGCTCGTACCGCTCGGCCAGGCCGAGGAACTCCCGGTACTCCGGCATGCCGAGGTGGGCGATCACCAGCTGCAGCCGCGGGAACCGCTCGAGCAGGCCGGTCATCGGCGCCGGGCCGGTGTGCTCGCCGGCCAGCGGCCCGGAGCCGCAGTGGATGACCACCGGCGTGCCGGTCTCCTCCAGCCGCGCCCACACGTCGTCGAGCAGCCGGTCCCGCGGGTCGAACGCACCGACCTGCACGTGCACCTTGAACACCCGGGCACCCCGGTCGAGCGCCTCGGCCACGTACCCCGCGACGCCCGGCTCGGGGTAGAAGGTCGCCGACTGCAGCACCTGCGGGCGCCCCGCGGCGAACCCGGCCGACCACTCGTTGAGCCAGGCCGCCATCCCGGGCTTGTGCGGGTAGGGCAGCGTCGGGAAGGCGCGCACGCCCAGCCGCGCCAGGATCGCGAGCCGCTCCTCCTCGGGCAGCCGGTAGGCCACCGGCCACTCCGCGCCGTAGTGGGTGCCGGCCGCCTCGAAGTACTGCCACACCTTGGCCTGCACCCGCTCGGGCAGGACGTGCACGTGCACGTCGACCAGCCCGGGCAGGCCCAGCTCCCGCCAGTACCGCGGGACGTCGCCGTCGTCGACCGGGGGCTGGACCGCCATCAGAGGGTGACGACGACCTTGCCGCGCACGTGCCCGCCGGCCACGAGCTCGTGCGCCTGGGCGGTCTGCTCCAGCGGGAAGGCCTTGGCGACGGCGACCCGCAGCTGGCCGGCGTCGGCCATGCGGCCCAGCTCCTCGAGGTCGTGCCGCTCCGGGCGCACGAACACGTAGCGCCCGCCCATGCCGTTGACCGAGGGGTCGACGACGCTGGCGATGCGGGAGACGTCGCGCACCTGCCGTGGCGCGTCGGCCAGCGTGTCGCCGCCGTTGAGGTCCAGGACGGCGTCGACGGGCTCGGCGAGCTGCTCGCTGATCGGCCCGGCGGAGTAGTCGAGCACCTCGGCGCAGCCGGCCTCGGTGAGGAAGCCGTGGTTGCGCGGGCTCGCCGTGCCGATGACGTGCGCGCCCAGGGCGACGGCGATCTGCACGGCGAAGAAGCCCACGCCGCCGGCGGCCCGGTGCACGAGCACCCGGTCGCCCTCGCCGACGGAGAGGGCCTCGGTGAGCGACTGGTAGGCGGTCAGCCCGGCCAGCGGCACGCCGCCGGCCTCGGTGAAGGAGAGCGACTGCGGCTTGTGCGCGAGACAGCGCTGCGGGGCGGGCACGAGCTCGGCCGCCGTCCCCCACTGGACGTCGTCCCGGCGCAGGTAGCCGAAGACCTCGTCGCCGGGCTGGAAGTCGACGATCGCGGGGCCGACCGCCTCGACGACCCCGGCGAGATCCCAACCGGGGACGATCGGGAAGTTGTGCGGGAAGAACGCCGCCAGGCCGCCCTCGCGGATGCCGATGTCGACGGGGTTGACGCCCGCGGCGCGGGTGCGCACCAGCACCGTGTCGGGGCCGACGGGCGGCTCGGGCAGGTCGTCCCGCAGGTGCAGCACGTCGACCCCGCCGAACCGGTCGTAGGCGATACCTCTCATGGGCTCACCGTAGGCGGGGCCCGTCAGCGTCGCCGCCCGCCCGTCCCGGGCCCCCGCGGCCCGGCCGGCCACTCGACCACCCAGCGCTCCCCGACCGGCAGCGCGGCCCACCGGCGGGTCGCCTCCCGCACGGCCTCGACGGCGGCCCCGATGCGCTCGCGCGGGACGCCCGAGGCGGTGACCTGGCCCGGCAGCACCTCCTCGCCACCGGCCAGGCGGTGCACCAGGTCGGCGACGGTCTCGGCGCGCTGCACCGCCTCGGTCCGCTCCCGCTTCAGCCGGTCGGACCGCTCGGCGGCGTGCGGCGGCCGGCGGCCCGAGACGTGCCGCCTGCTGCCCCACACCATGCCGTCGGCGACGCAGCCCCAGACGCCGTCGCGCAACGGCAGCGCCGTCTCGACGACGGCGTGCACGAGGTCGTGCGGCAGGTCGGCGCCGCCGCCGGCGCCCCGCATGGTGAAGACCACGCCGTCGTCCCGCTCGACCAGCGTCTCGACCGGCCGGCGGTCGGCCATCCGCTGGAAGGTCATCCGCACGGCCCGAGTGTCGCGGGCCGCTCAACCGGTTTTCAGCGACGGCCCTTCACGTAGCGGCCGAACGCCTTCTGGATCTCCCGCCGCGAGTCGCGCTCGGCGAGGTCGTGCCGCTTGTCGTAGGACTTCTTGCCCTTGGCGAGGGCGAGGGTCGCCTTGACCTTGCCGTCCTTGAAGTACAGGTCCAGCGGCACGAGGGTCAGCCCGCCCTCGCGGGTCTTCCCCATCAGCTTGTCGATCTCGGTGCGGTGCATGAGCACCTTGCGCTTGCGGCGCGGCGCGTGGTTGGTCCAGGTGCCCTGCACGTACTCGGGGATGTGCACGTGCTGCAGCCACACCTCGCCGTCGTCGATCGAGGCGAACCCGTCGACGAGCGAGGCACGGCCGGCCCGGAGGCTCTTCACCTCGGTGCCGGTGAGCACCAGGCCCACCTCGTAGGTGTCGAGGATCGAGTAGTCGTGCCGCGCCTTCTTGTTCTGGGCGATCAGCTTGCGCCCCTCTTCCCGCGGCATGCCCCCCAGGTTACCGGCGCGGGCGACCACCACCCCGCCGCGCGCCGAGATCACGCGTTCTCGGGCCGTCAGCGGAGGTGACGGCCCGAGAACGCGTGATCTCGGGCGGGCGGGCGAGTCGGAGCGGCCCGCCCTACAGGCGGACGTAGAGGCGCAGGGTCACGTAGGCGGCGATGCCGGCCAGGGCGACGCCGACGCCGGAGACGATCACGCTGTTGGTGATGATCGCGTCCCACTCGACCTGCGGGATGATCCCGGCGCGGATGGGCCCGGAGAGGGTGTTGTCGATGAACAGCACCTTGGTGAGGATCAGGCCGCCCGCGGCGAGCAGACCACCGATGAGCCCGGCGATCGCCGCCTCGAGGATGAACGGCAGCTGGGTGTACCAGCGGGAGGCGCCGACCAGCCGCATGATGTTGGTCTCGTTGCGCCGGTTGAACGCCGCGAGCTGGATGGTGTTGGAGATCAGCAGGAGCGCCGCCAGCGCCTGCACCACCGCGACGGCGATGGTCGCGTTCCGGGCGCCGTTGAGCAGGCTGAACAGCCGGTCGAGGAACTCGCCCTCGTCCCGCACCTGGTCCACGCCGGCCTCGCCGTTGGGGAACTGCGCGGCGATGACCTCGTAGCGCTCCGGGTTGACCAGCTCCACGCGGAAGCTCTCCGGCAGCGCGTCCGGCGGGGTGTTCGCCACCAGCTCGGGCTGCTGGGCGAACTGCTGCTGGAAGCGCTCGTAGGCCTCCTCGCGCGACTCGTACAGGAAGCTCGCGACCTCTTCGGAGGACTCGAGCTCGCCCTGGATCGCCTGCCGCTGCTCGTCGGTGACGTCGTCGGCCAGGAAGATGGAGACCTGCACCTTGTCGTAGTAGATCTCCTTCATCTCGGAGATCATCCCGGCGATGAGCAGGCCGGTGCCCATGAGGCCGAGCGAGATGGCCGTGGTCAGGATCATCGCGACCGTCATGGTCAGGTTGCGACGAAGCCCGGTGGCCACCTCGGAGAGCACGAAGTTGACGCGCATGGATTCCCTGTCGTGGAGTGCGTTCGGACGCGGTCGTCGGTGGTGCGGCGGGCGCGGCTAGCGGCCCACGCCGTAGACACCGCGCGACTGGTCGCGGGTGAGGACTCCCCCGTTGAGCTCGATGACGCGGCGCCGCATGGAGTCGACGATGTGGTAGTCGTGCGTCGCCATGAGCACCGTGGTGCCGGTCCGGTTGATCCGCTCGAGCAGCAGCATGATGCCCTCGCTGGTCTCCGGGTCGAGGTTGCCGGTCGGCTCGTCGGCGAGCAGCACCAGCGGCCGGTTGACGAACGCACGGGCGATCGCGACCCGCTGCTGCTCACCACCGGAGAGCTCGCCGGGCAGCCGGTTCGCCTTGCCCTCGAGGCCGACCATCTCCAGCACCTCCGGCACGACCCGCTTGATCGTGCGGTGCGGCTTGTTGATGACCTCGAGCGCGAAGGCGACGTTCTGCGCCACCGTGCGGTTGCGCAGCAGGCGGAAGTCCTGGAAGACGCAGCCCATGGTGCGGCGCAGCTTGGGCACCTTCCACTTGCTGAGGGTGTTCAGCGTCTGACCGTTGACCGTGATCGTGCCCGACGTCGGGTCCTCCTCCTTCAGCAGCAGCCGCAGGAAGGTGGACTTGCCCGACCCCGACGACCCGATGAGGAAGACGAACTCGCCCTTCTCGATCTCGGTGGAGACGTCGTCGAGGGCCGGCCGGCCGCTGGCCGGGTACAGCTTGGTGACGTGTTGCAGTTCGATCACGAGGCGCCACGGTACTAGTCCCGGCTGCCCGTACGGCCCGTTCGCCGCAGAACTGCCGGGAGTCGTTCTCGCCCTGCGTCACCGCAGCCCCGGGAAACCCGTGGACGGCGGTGACGCACGGTGTCGACCGGGCCGGATCCGGGCGCAAACGTGACCTCGCCGACAGCCGGGGAGGCCAGCCGGATCAGGCCGCGGTGGCCTCCTGCTGGCGGCGCCACCGGATGCCGGCCTCGATGAAGGCGTCGATGTCGCCGTCGAGCACCGCGGTGGTGTTGCCGGTCTCCTGCTCGGTGCGCAGGTCCTTGACCATCTGGTAGGGGTGCAGCACGTAGGAGCGCATCTGGTTGCCCCAGCTGCTCCCCTCGCCCTTGAGCGCGTCCATCTCCGCCTTCTGCTCCTGCTGGCGGACGACGAGCAGCCGGGCCTGCAGCACGCGCAGGGCTGCGGCGCGGTTCTGGATCTGGCTCTTCTCGTTCTGGCAGGAGACGACGATGCCGGTGGGGATGTGCGTCATCCGGACGGCCGAGTCGGTGGTGTTCACGCTCTGCCCGCCGGGGCCCGACGAGCGGAAGACGTCGACCCGGATCTCGTTCTCGGGGATGTCGACGTGGTCGGTCTGCTCGACGACGGGCAGCACCTCGACGCCGGCGAAGGACGTCTGCCGGCGGCCCTGGTTGTCGAACGGCGAGATGCGCACCAGCCGGTGGGTGCCCTGCTCGACCGAGAGCGTGCCGTAGGCGTAGGGCACCTTGACCGAGAAGGTGGCCGACTTGATGCCGGCCTCCTCCGCGTAGCTGATGTCGAGGACCTCGGTGGGGTACTTGTGCCGCTCGGCCCAGCGCAGGTACATGCGCATGAGCATCTCGGCGAAGTCGGCGGCGTCGACGCCCCCCGCCTCGGACCGGATGGTCACCAGCGCCTCGCGGCTGTCGTACTCGCCGGAGAGCAGGGTGCGGACCTCCAGCTCGTCGATCGCCTTGCGCAGGGCGGCCAGCTCCTGCTCGGCCTCGGCGGCGGTCGCCTCGTCGCCCTCCTCGGCGGCCATCTCGTGCAGCAGGCCGACGTCCTCCAGGCGTCCGCGCAGCTCCTCGACCCGGCGCAGGTCGCCCTGCATGTAGGAGAGCTTGGAGGTGAGCGCCTGCGCGGCCTCGACGTCGTCCCACAGGTCCGGTGCGGCGGCCTGCAGCTCGAGCTCGGCCACCTCCCGGCGGAGTCGGTCGACGTCGAGGACGGCCTCGATGGACTTCAAGGTCGTGTCGAGCTCGTCCAGGACGACGGAGAAGTCAGCGGCCACGTCAAGCCAGGGTAGTGCGCCCCGGCCGCGGGTAGGCAGGTGTGCCATGACCGACCCCGACCGGCGCCGCTCGCGGGAGGACTACGCCCGCGGCCTGCCCGACCACCACGACCCCACGGCCGGCTTCGCGGGGGCGCCGCCGGCCCGCTCGGCCCTCACCCTGCGCGCGGTCCTGGCGGGGTTCGGCCTCGTGTTCTGCCTGCTCGCCGGGCTGGGCTGGCTGGCCGTGGCCGACCTCCCGACCTGGCCGGGGATCGTCCTGCTCGTGCTCGCCGCCGTCGCGGCGGTCGACCTGGTGGTGGTGCTGCGCCGCAAGGCGCGCGGCGAGCCCGGCTGAGCACCCGTCGGCTCAGCGGCGGGCGCGCACGTACGGCGCGAGCGCCGGTTCGTCGTCCACCTCCGCCGCGTCGCCCTCGCCGTCCACCGCGTACCCGACGAACGCGGCGTGGTCGGCCGTGAAGGTGGCCGGGTCCACCCCGGGGTGGAAGACCTGCGCGCAGGTGGTGAGGGGGATGCGGCCGCGCACGGCCGGCCCGTCGTGGGTGAGCGCGTCGACCACGATCGCGTAGCCCACGGGGTCGTAGCTGCCGATCGCGAAGTGGTCGGCGACGTTGGCCGGGCACACCTCCTGGGTGGCGATGTTGGCGATCCGTCCCTCGCCGGTGCGCAGCGCCGAACTGGCCACCGGCGGGGTGTTCGGGACGACGATCTCGTCGGCGGCGGTGTAGGCGACCGTGTAGTCGACGCCGGCGAAGGTCTCCGCCCCGCTGTTGAGCGCGCGGAGGAACTCCGACTGCGACGCCTGCTGGTGGTTGGCCGGGGTGCAGGGGCCGGTGCCGCAGGAGGCGTCGGCCAGCACGGTGCCGTGGTTGGACGGGGACAGCCCCACGAGGTCGTCGACCAGCGCCCGGGTGTCGGGCCAGAAGCGCAGCGCCCAGCGCGGCACCATCCCGCCCTGGCTCCAGCCGACGACGTCGACGTCGCGGCGCGCCTGCTGGCTCATCGTGCGGATGGCGTGCACGAGGTACTCGCCGGCCACCTGGATGTCGCCGGTGGCGTCGAGAGGCAGGGTCACCGCGCACCAGCGCCGGCCGAGCTGGTCGAAGGCCCGCATGTAGTTCCAGTCGAAGCCGACGTAGGGGTCCATCGTCGTCCCCGGCACGAGCAGGACCGGGTCCTGCCGCAGCCCGCGCAGCGAGCCGTTGCAGGTCAGGCTCGCCCGCAGATTGGCCTGCGGCACCGAGAGCGCCGGGCCGCGCTGGTCCAGCGGGGCGTACTCCCCCGTCGACGGGGCCGGCGCGGCCGCGGCGGTGCCGCCGGTCAGCACGACGGCGGTCAGCGCGGCGGTCAGGGCGGTCAGCAGCCTCTTCATCGGGGCCTCTCTCGCGTCGGGGCGTGCACGTGCGCGCCCGCTCGGGGGGCACAACGACGAAGGGCCCCGGGGGTTGTGGTCACCGCCACGGCGGGCAGCACGGCTCCGGCCGGTCCGGGCAACCTCCAGCCGCGTGCGGACGCGGCTCGGGGCACCCTGGCCCGGCTCGACCCGCGGGCGGTCAGGGCGCCCGGAAGGGTCCCGCTGCCGGCTCAGCCCGTGGCGAGGTCCAGCTGCCCGCCCTGGGCACGCACCCACGCGAGGAACTCCCCCGCCGGCATCGGCCGGGCCAGGTGGAGCCCCTGCGCGTACCAGCAGCCCAGGTCGACGACCCGCTGCAGCTGGGCGGCCGTCTCCACGCCCTCGGCCAGGCTGCGCATGCCGCACCCCCGCGCGAGCCCGACCACCGCGGCGATCGCGGCGCCCGCGGCGGCGTCGGCACCGGTGACCAGGCTCCGGTCGATCTTGAGCACGCCCGCGGGGATGGCGACCAGCTGACCCAGCGAGGAGAAGCCGCTGCCGAAGTCGTCGATGGAGGACTCCACCCCCAGCTCGCGCAACCGCCGGAACTGCTGCGCCGCCCGGGCCGGGTCCTCGGCGGCGCTGGTCTCGGTCAGCTCCACGACCAGCTGGCGGGCGTCGAGGCCCGCCCCCTGCAGCGCGGTGAGGACGTCGTCGACGAGCGTGCCCGTGGCCAGGTGCACGGCGCTGACGTTGACGCCGGTGACCACCTCGACGCCGTCGTCCCGCCACGCGGCCGTCTGCCGGCAGGCCTCCCCCAGCACCCAGCGGGTCAGCGGCACGACGAGGTCGTGCTGCTCGGCCACCGGCACGAACTCGCACGGCCCGATCCACCCGCGCTCGGGGTGCCGCCAGCGGACGAGCGCCTCGACGCCGGTGACCCGCCCCGTCGCCACCTCGACGATCGGCTGGTAGTCCAGCGAGAGCCCGCCGTCGGCGATCGCGTCCCGGAGCTCGGAGGCGAGCTGCACCTTGCGCTGCACGCTGTCCCGCAGCTCGGGGCTGAACACCCGCACCCGGTTGCGGCCGGCGGCCTTCGCGGCGTACATCGCCAGGTCGGCGTCCCGGACGAGGTCGGTCGAGCGCACCACGGCGCGCTCGCCGGCCGGCACCGCGGCGATGCCGATGCTGGCGCTGAGCCGGTGCGTGCGGCCGCCCAGGTCGAAGGGCTGCTCGAAGGTGGCCTGGCAGCGCTGCGCCAGCAGCTCGGCACCGTCGGCCTCGCAGTCCCGGGAGAGGACGACGAACTCGTCGCCACCGAGCCGGCCCACGGTGTCCTGCCCGCGGGTGACGGCGAGCAGCCGCCCCGCCAGCTGGCGCAGCAGCTCGTCGCCCACCTCGTGGCCGAGCGAGTCGTTGACGTCCTTGAAGCCGTCGACATCGAGGAACAGCACGGCGACGGCGGGGTGGCCGGGGCGGCACAGCTCGGCGTCGATGAGCTCGTGCAGGTGGGTGCGGTTGGGCAGCTCGGTGAGCGAGTCGTGGCGGGCCTGCCAGGCCGAGGCCTTCTCCGCCAGCACGCGGGCGGTGATGTCGGCGTGCGTGACCACGACGTGGCCCACCTGGTCGACCCGCGAGGCCTGCACGTGGAACCAGCTGGTCGCCGTGCCGGTGGGGTCGGGCAGGCAGCGGTCGACCGACACCTCGGCGCGTTCGCCGGCCGCGAGCTCCCGCAGCTCCCGCACCAGCCGGCGGGCGTCGTCGTCGTCCCGCAGCGCCAGGGCGAGCGCGTGGTAGTCCCCGCCCGGGAGGATCGGCGCCTGCCGCTCGACTCCCGCCGCGGTCCACGCGGAGTTGGCCAGGACGACCCGGCCGTCGGGGTCGAGCAGCACGGTCGGCGAGGCGAGGGCGTCGAGCACTGCCTCCACGAGGGCGGCATCCCGGCCCGAGGGCCCCGTGCTGCGGCGCACGTCGAGCGGCAGCTCCCGCTCGCCAGGTGTCGACGTCACATCCCCTCCGCCGGTCGCGGCGCACCCTCCGCCGTCACCCGTCACCATCGGCAGGACCGGCCCGCGGCACGAGCCGACCCCGCCGCACTACCCGGGAAAGGTGAGGTGGCAACCAGCCGGTCAGGGGCGGCGCGTCTCCTCGTCGATCCAGCGCAGGTAGTCGGGGTTGCCACCGACCAGGGGGAGGGCGATGACGCACGGCACCTCGTAGGGGTGCAGCTCGCGGGTGCGCGCCACGACCAGGGGCACCAGGTCGCGGCGGGTGTGCAGGGCGACGCGCGCCTCCGGCTCGTCGTGCACCGCACCCTGCCATCGGTACACCGACCGGATCGGGGCGACGTGCTGCCCGCAGGCGGCCAGGCGCTCCTCGACCAGCGTGCGGGTGCAGCCGGCCAGCCAGTCGGCGTCCGCGGCGGTGACCACGACCTCGCAGAACTCCTCGTCCATGCCCGGATCCTGCCCGCGGGACGACGCCCTGCGTGGAACCGGGGCCGACGCGGGTAGGGGCACCGGCATGAGCGACGAGATGACGATCAAGCTGGACGGCGACGACTACGTGGTGCAGCCCGAGGGCGGGGGCCTGCGGGTCGGGCGCCGCGTCGGGGGCGACGTGACCTGGCTCGAGTCGGTGGACGGCAGCCTGCTGGACGACCAGGCCCGCACCGCCCTGTCGAACGGGGACACCTCCGACGAGTCACTGCTCCGCGCGGTCCGGGGCGTGGTGCAGGCCGAGGTCGAGCGGGGGGCCTGACCGCGCGGCCGGCAGGCTCCCGGGCGGTGCGGCGGTGCTCCGCCGCACCGCGCCCGACCTCCGGTCAGCGGCGGCGGCTCACCGCACGTAGCCGTCGCCGCCGGCGAGCATCGTCAGCACCACCATGGCGGCGAAGACCAGGACCACGGTGGCGAGCACGCCCAGACCCAGCAGCCAGGCGTGGTCCTCCGCGGCCTGCCGCTGCGGAGGCGCCTCGGCCGGCGACGGCTCCTGGGCGGTCGGCGGGACGACGCCGGGGTGGTGTGCGTGGACGGTCATGACCGCTCCCTGGGCAGGACGGACGGGTGCCGGGCGGCGCCCCGACGGGTCCTCTCCGGACCCGGTCCCAGGCTGCTCCGGGCCTGGCCCGTGCACGAGGGCCGAGGGTCCCGGTCCGCCGGGCCGCAGGGCCCGCGTGACCGTCACACGGGCGCGGGACCGACCCACGATCCGGCCCCCGCCGTGAGCCGTCAGACCGGACCGGAGCGTCAGCAGCCGCGGACGGCGTAGTCGCGCAGCGGCGGCCAGGAGGCGGGCGGGGTCGTCGTCCAGTCGAAGACGGAGACGCCCACGGCCCCCTGGTCGGCTGCCGCCCGGGCCATCGCGGCGTAGTCGCCGGCCCCGATGTCCAGGCCGTACCCGCCGATGATGGAGACCGCGGCGCACGGCTCCCCGAGGTTGCTGCGCACCCGGGCGATGTTCTCGCTGGTGTAGCGGTAGGCGTCCCGCCAGCCCGACGCCGCCGTCCGGTTGCTCCAGTACGCCATGGGCAGCCAGACCTGGTAGTACGGGGCCAGCTGGCGCCACGGGAAGCGCGGCCAGTAGCTGGTGTTGAGGACGTCGGTGACCACCGGGGGCAGCACGATCGCCCCGAGCGTCACACCGGGGGCCTCGTCGTGCAGCCGCCGGGAGAGCTCCACCAACCGCGCATTCCGGGTGTCGACGTCCGTCACCGTGAGGTCCTCGATGTCGACGGCCACCGCGTCGAAGGCCTGCCCCGAGGCGCGGAACGCGATCATGGCGCGCAGCCGGCGGAGGTCCGCCTCGACGTCGGTCAGGTGGGGCAGGTACCAGGCGACGACCTGCAGGCCGCGCGCGTGGGCACGGGTGAGGAACTGGCCCAGCAGGTCGGCGCTGATCAGGTCGGGGTACCGGGGGTCGTCGGCAGCGGCCTGCAGGTAGATCGTGTCCACCCCGGCGTCGGCCATGGCGTCCACCGCCGCCGGGGTGATCGGCGGGTTGGCGCCGGCGAACTCCCGGCTGAAGCGGAACCGCGTCACCCAGGTGCCGGACTGGTCGTAGGGCGCCAGCAGCGCCGTCCGGACCTGCCCGGTGGCCGCCGTCCACCGCAGGAAACCGCGCTGGAAGTCGCTCTGCCGGCCGCCGTTGACGTCGTACTCGTCGGTGATCGGGTACCCGAGCGGGCCGCGCTCCCAGCCCTGCTCGGCCCAGCGCACCCGGATCGAGCCGTGCACCTCGTGCGCACCGGTCGCCGGGGTCCAGTACACCGACCCGTCCTGGAAGTGGTTGTACCGGCCGACCCCGTCCGGCGTCCCCGACTCGTCGGTGGTCGGGTAACCCAGGAAGCCCCGCTCCCAGCCCAGCGCCGCCCACCTGTCCCGGATCGGCCCGCCGATCCGGCGCGCGCCGGTCGCGGGGGTCCAGTACACCGAGCCGCCCTGGAAGTGGTTGTACCGGCCGACCCCGTCCGGCGTCGTGAGCTCATCGGTGAGCGGGTAACCCAGCGGGCCGCGTTCCCACCCCAGCGCCGCCCACCTGTCCCGGATCGGCCCGCCGATCTGGCGCGCGCCGGTCGCCGGGGTCCAGTACACCGAGCCGCCCTGGAAGTGGGTGTACCGGCCGACCCCGTCCGGCGTCGTGAGCTCATCGGTGAGCGGGTAACCCAGGGGGCCCCGCTCCCAGCCCTGCTCGGCCCAACGCACGCGGATCGAGCCGTGCACCTCGTGCGCGCCCGTCGTCGGGGTCCAGTAGACCGAGCCGCCCTGGAAGTGGTTGTACCGGCCGACCCCGTCCGGCGTGGTCACCCCGTCGGTCACCGGGTACCCCAGGAGGCTCCGCTCCCAGCCCAGCGCCGACCACTTGTCCCGGATCGGACCGTGCACCTCGTGCGCGCCCGTCGCGGGCGACCAGTACACCGACCCGCCCACGAAGTGGCGGTAACGGCCCACGCCGTCGGGCGCGGTGCGCGCCTCCCCGAGCGGCTCACCCAGGAACCCGGCCGCGCCGCCGAGCTCGCAGTGGTGGCGGTCGATCGGGTCCGTCTGGGTGCACGGCGCGGCTGCGGCCGGCGCGGGAACCGCCAGCAGAGCGGCGGTGAGCAGGACGACCAGCATCCCGGACAACCGGGTCCCAGCGCGCACGGTGCCCACCTCCTCGAGCGGTCAACACCGATGGTGACCACCCGCCGCCACCCCGCACAGGGCTCTTGGCCCCGGCCCCCAGAGCCCGAGGGCCGCCCCCGTCAGCCGTCGACGTAGCGGTCGCGCTCGACGACGAACTGGCCGGTGGCGGTGTTGGCGTCCACGAACTCCGGCAGCAGCGGGATGCGCACCGTGACGGTCACGCAGACGGAGAACTCCTCCCCCGGCACCAGCGACGGCGACCAGCCGCCCGCGGCCGCGCAGCCGGCGCCCGCCGGCGCGTAGGCCACCCGCAGGTCGGCCAGGTCCACCGACTGGTCGGCCACCGCCAGCTGCGCCGCTCGCAGCGCCCGCTCGTGCCCGGTTCCCGGGTCCGGGGCGGTGCCCATCGCCCGCCCGGCCTCCCGCGCGGCGGCCTGCGAGGCGAACACCCCGCGCTGCACCGCCGAGAACCCCGCCACCACGTAGACCAGCGGTACGAACACCACCAGGGCGATGAACACGAACTCCACCAGCGCCGACCCGCGCTCACCGGCGACCATGCCCAGCCGGCGGCGCAGCCACCTCACGCGGCCTCCTTCATCGCCCGGCCGGTGACCTCCAGCGGCAGCAGGTTGCCCAGCACCGCCAGCAGCGCGGGGACCGAGCCCGAGCAGCGCACCACCACCAGCGTCGCCCCGGAGGTGTCGAGCTCCTCCCCCGAGGTGCACGCCAGCCCCCGCGCGGTCTGCTCCGACGTCGCCCGCGCGACGATCTCCACCGTCCGGCCGGCTCCCGCCGAGGAAGCGACGTCGGCGTGGGCGGCGTACCGGGCACCTTCCTGGGCGCTGGCCGTGACGACGTTGCGCACGTGCACGTAGACCGCCACCTGCAGCACCGCCAGCAGCAGCGTCATGATCAGCATCGAGACCATGACGAAGTCGACGACGGCGCTGCCCCGCTCGCCGTCGCGACCCCGAGCCTCTGCTTCAGCCCGCACCGGTGACGGAGTTCAGCGCGTTCTGCACAGCGGTGACGACCGCCTCCTGGAACACCGCCAGGATCGCCAGCACCAGGGCCGCAGTCATCACCGTCACCATCACCCAGCCGGGCACGTCGCCCCGCTCCGGCTCCTCCCCGCGCAGGCGGTCCGCCAGCGAGGTGAGCGCCGCGTCGAGGTACGCGAGTGCGCGCATCGTCGTCCTTCCTGTCGTTCGCCCGCTGCTCACTGCGACAGCGAGACGATGCTGATCAACCCCGGGAACAGGGCGAAGAGAACGGTGACCGGGAGCACCAGGAAGACGACCGGCACCATCATGGCGATCTCCTTCCGGCCGCCGGCCTCCAGCAGCCGGCGCTTGCCGGCCTCCCGGACGTCGGCGGCCTGGGCGCGCAGCACCTCGGCCAGCGGGGTGCCGCGCTCGATCGCCACCAGCAGCCCGTCGATGAACCGGGCCAGCGGCTCCAGCGAGGTCCGGTCGGCCACCAGCTGCAGCGCGTCGGTGAGCGGCACGCCCGCCCGCGCCCGGCCGAGTGCCGCGGCCAGCTCGCGGGCCAGCTCACCGCCGGACAGGCGGGTGACGCGAGCGATCGCGGCCGTCGGGCTCTCCCCCGCCGTCACCGCGAGCGCCAGCAGCTCGGCGACCACCGGGAACTCGGCGAGCAGCAGCTCCTCGCGCCGGTTGACCTGCTGGGTGAGCCACCAGTCGCGACCCAGCACCCCGCCGACCAGCCCTGCGACGCAGAACAGCCCGGCCGAGAGCACGTTGATGTCCCCGGCGGCCACCGACCCGACCGCCACGACCAGCGCCGTCGCGAGCAGGCCGAGCCCGCCCCAGACGACCTGCTCGATGCGGAAGTCCTCGACGGCGAGCTCGCCGCCGAGGGCGTCCAGCCGGCGGCGCACCGCGGCCCGCCCGCCGATCAGCCGGTCGGCCACCCGGGCGCCGGCGCTGATCGACGGCCCGGCGATGCGGCGCACCGCCGTGAGCAGGCCCGGCTCGGTCGCGGTGCCGAGCAGCCGGGACGGCGGCGGGGTGTCGTGCACGTAGGGCGCCAGCCGGTCGACCAGCCGCACCGACCGGAACGGCGGCGCGTACGTCAGCACCAGGACCAGCCCGGTCGCGGCCAGCAGGCCGAGCAGCATCCCGACGACGGCGGCGCTCACTGCAGCACCCGCACGTCCTCGGGCAGCCGCCCGATGCGCAGCATCAGCCGGTAGGCCACCAGGCACACCGCGCCGCCGCTGACCAGGATCACGCCGCCCAGCGCCGAGTCGTAGGCGGCCAGCGTCGTCGACTGGGTGGCCAGCAGCAGGAGCACGACCCACGGGGCGGCGACGGCCAGGCGCGCGGCCGAGACCACCCAGCCCTGCCGCGTCTCCAGCTCCGCCCGCGCCCGGGCGTCCTCGCGCAGGAAGGTCGAGAGGGTGCGCAGCACGCGGCCGAGGTCGGTGCCGCCGACCTCCCGGGCCACCCGCAGCGTCTCCACGATGCGGTCGCCCACCGGGTCGGCGAGGTCGTCCTTGAGCCGGTCCAGGCACGGCCCGAACCGGCCGCTGGAGCGGTACTCCGCGGCGAACCGCGCGAACGGCGGCCGCAGCACCTCGGGCCCGCGGGTCGAGAGCGCACCCAGCGCCTCGGGCAGCGAGAGGCCTGCGCGCACCGCCGAGGCGAGGTTGTCGACGACCTCCGGCCACACCTCGCGCAGGTCCGCCCGGCGCTTGCCGGCCAGCCGGCGCACCTGCACGTGCGGCAGCAGGAAGCCGAACAGGCCGAACGCCAGGCTGACGGTCACCGTGCCGGTGCCGACCAGGACGACGACCGTGGCCAGCAGCCCCAGCCCGACCTGCAGGGCGAGCAGCTGGGCGCTGTTGATGCCGGTGAGCCCGGCGGCGGCCAGGAGTTCCTGCCGGCGACCCGGCCGGCGCGGGTCGGTGCGGGGCCGGGGCGCGCGGGGACCGCTGCGCCAGATCAGCAGCAGGCCGACGCCGAGCAGCAGCCCCAGCAGGGCGCCGGACTGCGTCATGCCAGCAGGCCGGCGAGGTCGAAGCCGGCGGCGGCGAACCGCTCGCGGTGCGGCGGGTACCCGTCGGCCCGCACCAGCCGCCCGTCGCGGCTGGTGAAGACGTCGGCGATCTCCACCACGCCGTCCTCGGCCCGGCCGGGCAGCGCGACGATCTCCCGCACCCGGCGGCGGCCGTCGGCGTCGGTGCCCGCATGCACGACCAGGTCGACGCTGGCCGCGACGGTGGGGACGACGAACGACGTCCCGATGTTCTCGCCGGCCAGCAGCGGCAGCGTGCACATCTTCACCACGGCCTCGCGGGCGCTGTTGGCGTGCAGCGTGCACATGCCGGGCAGCCCGGAGTTCAGCGCGATCAGCAGGTCCAGGCACTCCTCCTGGCGCACCTCGCCGACGACGATGCGGGAGGGCCGCATCCGCAGCGCCTCCTTCACCAGCCGGCGCAGCGGGATCTCCCCGGCACCCTCGAGGTTGGGCTGGCGGGTCTGCATCGAGACGACGTCGGGCAGCGGCACCCGCAGCTCGAAGACCTCCTCGCAGGTGATCACCCGCTCCCGGGCCGGGACGGCGGCGCAGAGGCAGTTGAGCAGCGTCGTCTTGCCGGCCTGGGTGCCGCCGGAGACCAGGATGTTGAGCCCGGAGGCGACCGCGGCCTCCAGGAAGCGGGCCGCCTGCGCGGTCAGCGTGCCCAGCGCGACCAGCTCGTCCAGCGAGTGCGCCTGCAGCACGAACTTGCGGATGTTGACCGCCATGTGCCGGCGGGTGATGTCCGGGATCACCACGTGCAGCCGGGAGCCGTCGGGCATCATCGCGTCGACGAACGGGGTCGACATGTCGATCCGTCGACCCGAGGTGCGCAGCATCCGCTCCACCAGGTCGGCCAGCTCACCCGGCGCCAGGATCGTCGTGGTCAGCTCGCTGCGGCCGCTGCGGGCGACGAACACCCGGCCGGGCTCGTTGACCCAGATCTCCTCCACCTCGGGGTCGTCCAGGTAGCGCTGCAACGGCCCGAACCCGGCCACCCGGTCCAGCACGTCGCGCACCACGGACTCGACGTCGCCGATCGGCGGCAGCGCCGAGGTCAGCGACCGCTCGGAGTAGTCGGCGACGACGTCGCGCACCAGCAGCCGCACCGGTCCCGGATCGGTGAACGGGTCCAGCCCACGCCGGCGGATCAGCTCGCGGACCTCACCGTCCACGACGTCCAGAGCAGTCGGCACGCCCATCCCCCGTCGAGCCGCGAGCAGTCGAATCGCGGGGACTCTAGGGAAACCGGCCGGTCCGATGGGGTGACGTCAGGCGATCTGTGGACAGACCACGGCCCGATCGGGGCCAGGAGCACCCGCCCGGGTGACAGCGAGCCGGAGGCGTCAGCCGGCGCGACGCACCGCGAGCTGCGGCGGTGCGGCCAGCGACTGCGCCACCACGCAGTACCGCTCCGTGAGCTGGGCGAGCTTCGCCAGCGTCGCGTCGTCGGCGTCGGTGTCCAGCTCGGCGTCCACGGTGACCGGGCCGAGACCGACCGGCACCTCCCGCGAGACGCCCAGCGTGCCGCGGGCGTCCATGGCAGCGCGCGCCGTGAGCGACGCCGACCGGATCTCCACGCCCATCGCCGTCGCCACGCTCCGCATCGTCACGCCGGTGCAGGCCAGCAGCGCCTGCAGCAGCATGTCGCCCGAGCAGGCGTCCGAGCCGTCGCCACCGGTGGCCGGGTGCAGGCCCGCACGGGCCGGGCCCGACCAGGTCTGCACCGTGCAGGTGATGCCCGGGTCGGCGAACTCGGCGTGCGCCTCCATCTGCGCGCACGCCGACGGCGGGTCGTCGCGGTAGCGCTGCTTGAGCGGTGCCTGCAGTTCGCGCAGTCGCGCGGCGTCCATCCGACCTCCCGGGGCGTGGCCGACCCCCGCGGGCGGCGCACCCATCGTCAGGGCTGCTGCTGCGCTCCGCCAGACCTCGGGGGAACGGGCTCCGGACGGCGCGCGACCGGTGCCCCGGGATAGCGTCCGCGCCGTGAGCGAGGACGACGCAGCAGCCGGCGCCGGGGACGCGGCCGGGAGGATCGCGGCCGGGTACGCCACCGCCGGTCCCGCGGTGGAGCTCGGTTCGGTGGTCCACGACGGCCGGCCGCACCCCGGGGCGGCCGTGCGGGTGCCCCTGGCCATGCTCAACCGGCACGGGCTGATCGCCGGTGCGACGGGCACCGGGAAGACCAAGACGCTGCAACTGCTGGCCGAGCAGCTCTCCGCGGCCGGCGTGCCCGTCGTGGTCGCCGACATCAAGGGCGACCTCAGCGGCCTCGCCCGCGGTGGCACGCCCGGCGACCGGATCGCCCAGCGCGCCGCGCAGACCGGCGACCAGTGGCAGGCCACGGCGTACCCGGTGGAGTTCCTCGCGCTCGGCGGGCTCGGCACGGGTGTGCCGGTGCGCTGCACCCTCACCGACTTCGGCCCGCTGCTGCTGTCCAAGGTCCTCGACCTCAACGACACCCAGGAGAGCTCGCTCGGGCTGATCTACCACTACGCCGACACCGCCGGGCTCCCGCTGCTCGACCTCCAGGACCTGCGCGCGGTCGTCCAGTGGCTGCTGTCGGACGAGGGCAAGCCGGAGCTGAAGAACCTCGGCGGCCTCTCCTCCGCCACCGCCGGGGTCATCCTGCGCAAGCTGATCGCCCTGGCCGAGCTGGGCGGCGACGTCTTCTTCGGCGAGCCGGAGTTCGAGCCGGCCGACCTGATGCGCACCGGCGACGACGGCCGCGGCGTCATCACCGCCGTCGAGCTCGCCGCCGTCCAGGACCGGCCGGCGCTGTTCTCCACCTTCCTCATGTGGCTGCTCGCCGAGCTGTTCGAGGAGCTGCCCGAGGTCGGCGACCTCGACGAGCCGAAGCTGGTCTTCTTCTTCGACGAGGCGCACCTGCTGTTCAGCAACGCCAGCAAGGCGTTCCTGGAGTCGGTCACCCAGACCGTGCGGCTGATCCGCTCGAAGGGCGTCGGGATCTTCTTCGTCACGCAGAACCCGACCGACGTGCCCAGCGCCGTGCTCGGTCAGCTCGGCAACCGGGTGCAGCACGCGCTGCGGACCTTCACCCCGGAGGACGCGACGGCGCTGCGGAAGACGGTCTCCACCTTCCCCAGGACGGCGGACTACGACCTCGAGGAGCTGCTCACCGGCCTCGGGATCGGCGAGGCGGCGGTGACCGTGCTGTCCGACCGGGGCACGCCCACCCCGGTCGCCTGGACGATGCTCCGGGCCCCGCGCTCGCTCATGGCGCCGATCGAGCCGGCCGCGATGGCGCAGGCGGTGCAGGGATCGCCGCTCCAGCAGAAGTACGGGCAGCCGGTCGACCGCGACTCCGCCTACGAGCGGCTCGCCGCTCGCGTCGCCCCACCACCGGCCGAGCCCGACCGGGACCTCCCGGAGGCCGCGGAGCGGCCGGCGCCGCGCCGGCGACCGGCCCCGGACGCCGTGCCGGAGGAGAGCGGGTTGAGCCGGGTGCTGGAGTCCCCGGTCTTCCGCTCGTTCGCCCGGTCGGCGGCCTCCGCGCTCGGACGCGAGATCACCCGCGGGCTGTTCGGCACGCGACGGCGCCGACGCTGACCGGGGGGACCGCCCGCGTCAGCCCGGTCAGGTGCACGGCGCCTCGTCGGACCGCACGCGCGGCGACCGCCCGGGATGGCCGTCGGTGCGCCGGATCATCACGGGATCACCGCACGGTCTCAGTCAGATCGTCATGTGGCTCCGGCACGCTTCCGCGCATGACGGCGACACTTCGTGCGACGAGCTCCTACGCCGCCTCGGCGGCCCACGGCCCCGGTGCCGGGCACCTCACCCATGCCGTCGCACGGCCGGTCGTCGACGGTCTCGACCAGTCCCTGTGCGGCGTCCTGGTGAGCGTCCGGGCCGAGGAGGACTGGGCGACGGTGCCCGGTGCCGGCCGGTGCGAGGAGTGCACGCGCGTCGCCGGGTGATGCTTGCGGGCCCCGAGGTGGCGCCGTCCCGGCGTCGACCACCCGCTCCGGTGGGGCCGACCGATGCGCAGTCGTGACCTGACGGGAACGAGCAGGTCATGGACGGGAGGCATCGTCCCTGCCAAGGTTCGGCACCACGCCGACCGGAACGGGGTGAGCGGGGCATGGCGGTCCCATTGGACGAGCAGACGGCCCGGGAGTGGCTGGCGGTTGCGATCGAGGAGGCGCGGGCCGGGCTGGCCGAGGGCGGCATCCCGATCGGCGGTGCGCTGATCGGGCCGGACGGCACGGTCCTCGGCCGCGGGCACAACCGCCGCGTGCAGGACGACGACCCGTCGGTGCACGGGGAGACCGACGCCTTCCGCAACGCCGGGCGCCAGGCGAGCTACCGCGGCACGACGATGGTCACCACCCTCTCGCCCTGCTGGTACTGCAGCGGGCTGGTGCGCCAGTTCGGCATCTCCCGCCTCGTCGTGGGTGAGTCGCGCACCTTCACCGGCGGCCACGACTGGCTGCGCGAGAACGGCGTCGAGGTGCTGGTCCTCGACGACCCCGAGTGCGTGCAGCTGATGACGGAGTTCATCGCCGCGCACCCGCGCCTGTGGAACGAGGACATCGGCGAGGACGAGAAGTCAGAGCAGGAGGCCGGCAGATGAGCAGCAGCACGAGCAGTCGGGACGACGTCGCGCCGGTGGCCGAGGTCGACCCCGACTACCCGATCGACCCGGTCCCCCGGCACGCCCGCAAGTCGCTGTTCTCCCTGGCGATCGTGCTGCTGGGCTTCACCTTCTTCACGCCGACGATGCTCGCCGGCGCCCAGATCGGGGCCGCCTTCGAGGTGGGCACGCTGATCTGGGTGCTGCTGCTCGGCAGCGCCGTCCTCGGCGTGTACGTCGCCGCCATCGGCGGCATCGGCGCCCGCACCGGGCTGACCACCGTGATGATGTGCCGCTACTCGCTCGGCACCACGGGCGCCAAGTTCGCCTCGCTGCTGCTCGGCGGCACGCAGGTCGGCTGGTACGGCGTCACGGTCGCGACGCTGGCCGGGCTCACCGCGAGCGCGCTGGACTGGTCGGGCCGGGGCACCGAGATCGCGCTCATGGTCGCCGGCGGCGCGATCATGGGCGTCACCGCCTACTACGGCTACAAGGGCATGTACGCCCTGTCGGTGGTCTCCGTGCCGCTGCTGCTGGTGCTCGCCGGCTGGGTGACCTGGCGGTCGCTGGAGGAGGTCGGCGGGTGGAGCGGCCTGACCGCCGTCGAGCCCGCGTCGACCATGACGATCGCCGCCGCGGTCACCATCGTCGTCGGCACCTTCGCCTCCGGCGGCACCCAGGCACCGAACTGGACCCGGTTCGCGAGGACGCCGTCGGCCGGCTTCTGGGCCTGCGTCGTCGCCTTCCTCATCGGCGAGCTGCTCATGCTCGGGTTCGGCGCGATCGGCGCGATCTCCTTCGGCGAGGGCGACTTCGTGCTCGTCCTCTACCAGCTCGGGCTGGTCGGCTGGGGGCTGGTGTTCCTGGTCGCCAACCTGTGGACCACCAACGACAACACCGCCTACAACTTCGGCGTCGCCGGCGCGGAGATCGCCAACTCCCGGTCGAAGAAGCCGTTCGTCATCGGCGGCGTCGTCCTGGGCACGCTGCTGGCGATCACCGGCATCTACGACAACCTCATCGAGTACCTGGTCTGGCTGGGCATCCTCATCCCGCCGCTGGGCGGCGTCGTCATCGGCGACTTCATCGCCCGGTGGCGGAGCGGGATGCCGGCGGCGTCGACGCTCCCCGCGTTCGAGTGGCGCAACCTCGGCGCCTACGTCGTCGCCGCGTTCGCCGCCTGGTGGAGCAACGAGGCGGGCTGGTTCATCCCGCCGGTCGTCGGCGTCGTCGTCGCGGTCGCGGCGGTCGTCGCCGTCCAGTGGGGACGGCGCCCGGCGATCCAGCCCGCGACGTCCGGGGACGGCCTCAGCACCCGGCGGTGACGGCGCGGGCCCGGTCGGCTCCGCCACCGACCGCCCACCGCAGCCCCACGAACCGGGCGACCCCCACCACCGCGGTCACCGTCCACACCACCGCCACCGCCCCCATCGGGCCGGCCGACGCGGTCCACGGTTCGAACGCGGCCAGCGCCAGGCTGGTGGTCGCCAGCCCCGCGAGCGCCAGCCCGCCGCCGGCCCACTGCGCCGTCGCCCAACCGGCGCGGTCGGCGGCCCGGAAGGTCAGCCGCCGGTGCAGTTCGTTGGCGACGGCGGTCGAGACGACGACGCCCCCGAGGTTGGCCGCCTGGTCACCCAGGCCGGCCAGGAGCAGGAAGAGCCCCAGGTAGACGAGGTTGGCCGAGCCGCCGACGAGCACGAACCGGGCGAACTGCGCCGGCGTCCGGTCGCTCCGCAGCCACCCGGCGACCGGCGCGGGGCGGACCTCGATGCCGGTGGCCACCGAGGGAGCCGGAGGACGCACGAGGACCGCCGCTGTCATGCCTCGAGCATTCGCGACGAGGCCCTCCCGGCACATCGGGGAGGACCCTGGCCGGACCCTGATCCCGGCACCCTGATGACCGTGCCCCGCTGGCTCAGCCGGCGCCGTCTCTCCGTGACAGATGGCCCGGCGCGGCGGTGCCCGTGCCGTCGGTCGATCCGGTCCCCGCGTCGCGGAGGGGCGTCGTCGCGGCAGCGAAGCGCACCAGCAGCGAGGGCGAGAGGCGCATGAGCCGCCACGCGATCCGGGCCTGCCGGGGCGCGACGATGATCGCCCGGTTGCGCTCGACACCGCGCAGCACGTCGGCGGCCAGGGCGTCGGCGCTGTAGAGACGCCCCCCGCTGAGCTCGGTGATCACCGCACGGACGTCGGCGGCCTCCACCGCCGGCACCCGGGGCAGGTCCGACGGCATGCCCTTGTCCAGCATCGGGGTGTCCACCCCACCGGGGCAGACCACGCTCACGCGGACGCCGTGGGCAGCGGCCTCACCACGTAACGACAGCGAGAGCCCGACCACCCCCCACTTCGTCGACGCGTACGGCGTGAACCCGGGGTTCGGCAGCAGGCCGGCCACGGAGGCGACGTTGACGATGTGCCCGGACCCCTGCCGGAGCATCACCGGGTAGGCGGCGTGCACCCCGTGGACCACGCCCCTCAGGTTGACGTCGATGGCACGGTCCCAGTGCGCCAGGGCGAGGTCCTCGACCGGACCGCCGATCCCGACGCCGGCATTGTTGACCAGGAGGTCCAGCCGGCCCTGCTGCTCGACGGTGCCGGTCACCAGTCCCGCGACCGCCGCCCCGTCCCGCACGTCCAGCACCGCCGCGGAGGCCCGTCCCGGCCCCACGCCGGTGAGCTCCTCGGCGACCCGTGCCGCTCTCGCGCCGTCCGTCCCGGTGAGGACGACGCGGTCGCCGCGGCGCACCAGCGCCGCGCCCAGCGCGCGGCCGATCCCCGAGGAACCGCCGGTCACGATCGCGACCCGTTGCATGGCCCACCCCCGACCGCACGCTGCCCTGGACGACGTGCACCGAGGACAGCCTCGCGATCGCGCAGGGAATCGACCAGCCCCCGCTCCGCAGACGCGCGGTGGGAGCGATCGGCGACGGCGTGGAGCGCCGCAGCGTCGGAGCGCGTGGCAGGGCGTAGCGTCGCCCCACGGAGCCGTCCAGGCTCCCGATGAGGGAGCGCGCACCATGGGTGACAAGTCCCCGCGACAGTCGATGACCAAGGCCAGCGGCAAGTCGATCAAGGAGAAGCGGCTCGACCGCAAGGCGAAGGGCGCCCCGACGCCACCGCCGGAGATCGCCGCCCGCGGCAAGAAGCACTGACGTGCTGCTCCGGCCCACCGGGCCGGAGCAGCACGCCCGGTCAGCCCCCGGGCACCGGGCGGCGCAGCACCGAGGGGCGGCACACCACGGCCGCGCCCAGCACGACGACCGCCGTCACCACCAGCGCGGCACCGACCGTGAGCAGGTCGGCCAGCGCACCGTTGAGCGCGGCGGCCAGCGGTCGGGAGCCGACGAAGCCCATCAGCCAGAGCGCCATGATCCGGCCGATGTACTCCCGCGGCACCCGGTCGTAGAGCAGCGTCGTGATGCCGTTCATCGCCAGCGTCAGCCCGACGCCGCCCACGACAAACGCGACGACGGCCGCCGGCACGTTCCAGCTCGCCGCGAGCCCCACCGCCGAGCCGGCCAGCAGCACCAGCCCGGCCGTGGCCAGTTGCGCGTGGTCCAGCCAGCGGACCAGCGCCACCTGGGCGAAGAACCCGAGGAACGCGCCCGCACCGAAGGCCGACGCCAGCACGCCGACGAGCTCCGGGCCGCCGCCGAGGACGTCGGCCAGCGAGGGGCCCAGGGTCACCGCCGGGTCGGCGCCGACGCCCACCGCGGTCACGCCGAGCAGCAGGACGCCCACCACCGGGTCGGTGCGCAGGTACCGCACCCCGGCGATGACCGACAGCCGCGGCCCGGGGGCGGTGGCCGCGCCCGGCGTGCGCAGCCGGAACACCGCGACGAGGAAGACCAGGTGGCCGACGGCGGCGAGCGCGAAGGCGACGCCGTAGCCGGCGGTGGCGGCCACCACGCCACCCACCGCCGGCCCCACCGCCCGGCCCACCGAGAAGGTGAGGTTGTCCAGCGCCACGGCCCGGGCCACCTCGCCCGGCCGGACGAGCGACGGCAGCAGCGCCTGCATCGCCGGCCCGCCGACGGAGAAGCCGAGCCCGACCACCAGCGCGGTGACCATGACCACCCACGGCGGCACGTCGGAGACGTCAGGGGTCAGCAGCACCCAGCCGGAGAGGATCGCCGCCCCCAGCGTGCACAGCGTCCGTCCGAGCAGGATCTGCCGGCGCGGGCTGCCGCGGTCGGCCATCGCGCCGCTCAGCGGGGTCAGCACGAGCTGCGGCACGAACTGCGCGAAGCTCACCAGCCCGACGAGGAACGCCGACGCGGTGAGCTGCCAGACCAGCGCGGCGCTGGCGATGTTCTGGATCCAGATGCCGACGTTGGCCAGCAGCTTGCCGGCCCAGTAGGGCCCGAAGACCGGGTCGGTGACCAGCCGCCGGGACGGGCGGGGTGCGGCGGGCCCGGGCTCCGGTTCTCCTCCGCCGTCCACTGCCAGGCAATCTAGGCAGCGCCGCCGGACGCCGCTCACCCGGGGTCGGCGCGCGGCCGGGGGTGGGCGGTCTGCTGCCCGCCGGCATTCGCCTCGCTGCGGTCCAGCGGGCACCGGAACCGCCGGGAGATGCATCCCGGTGGGCGACGGCGCCGGCGCCGCCCACCCGGAACAGCACTGCCGGCCCCCCGGACGGGCGAGGGCCCTCCTCCCCGGGCGGGGAGGAGGGCCCTCAGGTCGTGCGGGGACGCGCTACGTCACGGCGTCGGGCACTCGTCGTAGAAGACGCGGGTGCCGGTGCGCACGGGGGTGGTGAACTCGCACCCGTAGTCGGGGTCGGCGACGACCTCGGGGTCGAGCACCGAGGCGCCGGCCGGCTTCACGCCGTTCTCCACCCAGTCGACCAGGTCGAGGAACTGGGACGCGGCCTCCTCGGGGGTGTACTCGCAGTGCCCGGCGGCCCGGATCGGCCGCTGGACGAGCAGGTCCGCGTTGCCCTGGGCGGCGACGTCGCGGGCGTAGTACTGCTCCATCGAGAACGGCACGTAGTAGTCGCCGAGGGTGTGCGAGGAGAGCACCGGGACGTCGATGTCGCCGGTGATCGCGGGGACCGGGACCGCCTGGTAGGTGCTCCGGGTCTTGGGCGCCGGGGCCACCCGCTCGATGCGCTGGTCGAGCGTGGTGCCGTCCTCGAAGGTGTGGTCGACCGGGTAGTCCTGGTCGGCGTTCGTCCACACCGCGCCCGGCAGCACGCCCTCGGTGCCGGCCGGGTCGTTGGTCACGACGGCGTAGACGAAGTTCTGACCCTCCCAGTAGCCGAAGGCCTCGTCGTCACCGGGGCGCTCGCCGCCGGTGATCGCCGTGATGTTGTCGCGGAAGACCTCGCCCTCCTCGGTGAGGCCCGAGTACACCGGGGTCGCCGTGGTCGGGGTGCCCAGCGCGGCCTTGAACTGCGGCACCGCCTGCGAGAAGTACTCCGCCTGCGAGGGGAACGGGTAGGCGTCCACCCCGGAGAGCGTCTGCGCCAGCAGGTTGTAGTCGAGGAAGAAGTCGTAGAGCTCGTAGTCGCCCATGACCCCGCACATCGGCGCCGCGCCGTCCCACTCCACCCCGCGGTCGCGCTCGAGGAGCGTGCCGATGACGTGCCCGCCCATCGAGACGCCCTGCAGGTAGCGCTGGTCGGCCTTCCCGACGCGCGCGTCGAAGACCTGCGCCAGCCGCTCGGTGGCCAGCGCGCCGGCCTCGATGTCGTACCGGTTCTCGCCGTAGGACGACGCCGCCCAGGCGAAGCCGTTCTCGATGTAGGTGCGCCGCAGGTCGTAGCTCGGGTCGCTGACGTAGACGGTGGTGCCGGTGCCGCGGTAGCCGTGCTCCCAGAAGACGACGTCGCCGTTCCAGTCCAGCGGCACCTCGATGCGGTAGGCCGAGCCGCGGTCGGTGCCGTAGAGCACCTTGCTGATCGGGTTGCCGGCCTCGTCGGTGAGCGGCACGAACTCCGCGCCCTGCTCCCCGTTCACGTAGTCGTACCGCGGGTCGGCGATCGTCCAGCGGAGGTTGTAGACGGGCTCCTTGGGGGACTGCTGGACCGGCTGCCAGTCCGGGTTCGACGACTGGGGGGCGGCGAGGGCCGGGCCCCCGAGGGTGAACGTCCCGAGGCCGACGCCTGCGGCGAGGGCGAGCGGGACCAACCGGTTGCGGTGCACGGACAAGATGCGACTCCTTCGTCGGCACTGTGCTGCGCGTCACTGGGGCGCCCCTGTCTACCCCACGGCCGGGTGAACCGGATAGCCGGGTCTCGGAACGGGGCGACCGGCGCAGGTGGCGACGACGGGGTGCGAGCCCGACGGCCCGTCAGGCCTCGTGCGGGGAGCGCCCCAGCCACCGGTCGGCATCGAAGAACGGCAGCGGGTCGACCTTCACCGGCACCCGGGGCACCTCCACCACCAGCGGGTCGTCGAGGAGTTCGCCGACGACCTTCGCGACGGCCGCCCGCTCCGCATCGGTCCAGGCGTCGTAGCCCGGCAGCGTCTGGCACAGCTCGTCGATGCGCAGCGCCCGCAGCGCCTGCGGGTTGTCGGTCTCCAACCCCACCACCAGACCGGCGAAGAACCCGCCGGGGAGGCGGCTGAGGACGAGGTCGAAGCCGGTCTGCAGGACCACGTCGCCGAGCGACTTCGCGATGTTCTCGGCGTCGCGGACGGCGTAGGCGGTGGCCCCGGCGAGGGCGAGCACGAGCAGCGCGCCGTCGAAGACAGCGCCACCGTGACCGGCGATCCGGCCGATCCCCTTGGGCACGGAGGAGAAGGCCGCCTTCCAGGCCGCGTGGTCGGTGAACAGCCGCGGGGCCCCCGCGGGCAGCCGCGGGCTGATCCGCAGGTCGTAGACCTCCACGGCGGCGCTCTCGAACAGGCTCTTGGTGAACGTGGTCGCCGCGCCGGCGAACCCGTTGGACACCACCTTGCGGAACTTCTTGGCGTCGATCGCGGCGATCGCCTTCTGCGCCGCCGCCGTGTCCTTGGGGCCCGGGCCGGCCAGCCACGCACGGACGGCGGCGAGGTTGCCCTCGAACTGGGGACCGGTGAGGGCCCCGGCCGCGCTGATCCCCCGCAGCTGCGCCTTGTTGTCGAGCAGCCACACCTCGCCCGACGACGGGTGGAAGGCCACCAGGTCGATGCCGTTGCCGGCCACGTGCTTGGTCCAGTCGTGGAACACGACCAGGCCGTCGGCGGCCAGCGCGTTGAACAGCGTCTGCTCCCCGACCAGCCCGATGAGCTGCTGCTTGGTCACCGCGGCAGGCACGTAGCGGGTGTCCACCTGCTGGAGTTCGGGCCCGTAGGCGCCGGCGACCGCCTGCCCGTAGGCCTGCTGCGCCTCCTGCGGGGAGAGCAGCCCCTTGCCCTGCGCCTGACCGAGCACGCCCTGCAGGTCGTGCAGGTCCCGGTTCACCGTCGATCCCTGGTCACCGCTGACCCGCGGCGAGGCCAAGGCCGGAGGAAGGCCGCGCCCGGCGCCCCCCGCCC
>NZ_SSXB01000101.1:0-12020 GCF_021698995.1 Blastococcus sp. KM273129
GCCCGACCCCCGCCGCCCTGACCGGGGCGTCCCCGTACGACCCGGCGGAGACCCCGCTGGCCCGCACCCGCCGGGCCCGCCGGATGGCCCGCGAGCTGGCCGTCATCCACCCCGACGCGCACTGCGAGCTCGACTTCACCAACGCCTTCGAGCTGCTGGTCGCCACCGTGCTGTCGGCCCAGACCACCGACAAGATGGTCAACAAGGTGACGCCGGCGCTGTTCGCGCGGTACCCCGACGCGGTCGCCCTCGCCGGCGCCGACCGGGCGGAGCTGGAGACGATCCTCAAGCCCACCGGGTTCTTCCGGGCCAAGGCGAACTCGGTGCTGGGGCTGAGCCAGGCGCTGGTCGAGCGCTTCGACGGCGAGGTGCCGGCCCGGATGGCCGACCTGGTCACTCTGCCGGGCGTCGGGCGCAAGACGGCGAACGTCGTGCTGGGCAACGCCTTCGGCGTCCCGGGGCTCACCGTCGACACCCACTTCGGCCGCCTGGTGCGCCGGTTCGGGTGGACCGAGGAGGAGGACCCGGTCAAGGTCGAGGCCGAGATCGCCCAGCTGGTGCCGAAGAAGGAGTGGACCGACTTCAGCCACCGGGTGATCTTCCACGGCCGCCGGGTGTGCCACGCGAAGAAGGCCGCCTGCGGGGCGTGCGGCCTGGCGCAGTGGTGCCCCTCGTTCGGCATCGGCCCGGTCGACCCCGAGCTCGCCGTCAAGCTGGTGAAGACGCCGGCCGCCTCGGACACCGAGTGATGCGCCGCCTCGTGCCGGTCGCGGTCGCGCTGCTCGCCGTGGCCGGCTGCACCTCCGGTGGGAGCGGGACGGCCGCCGAGCCGTCGCCGACGGCGTCCCCGGCCGCGGTGCTGACCGCCTGCCCGGAGCAGCCCGCCGCCGGGGCGACCGGCGCCGAGCGCCTGCCGCCGCTGGCCTTCGACTGCCCCGGGGGCGGTTCCCTGGACCTCGCCCGCGCCCCCGGCGTGCCCATGGTGGTCAACCTGTGGGGCAGCTGGTGCCCGCCGTGCCGCGAGGAGATGCCGCTCCTGCAGCAGTTCTCCGAGGCCGCCGGCGACCGGGTGCGGGTGGTCGGGGTGATCAGCAAGGACGGGCTGCCCCAGGCCGCGTCCTTCGCCCAGGACGCAGGCGTCACCTTCCCCAGCGCCTTCGACGGCGACGGCGAGCTGATGGCCGAGCTGGGCCTGAACGCGCTGCCGTTCACCTACTTCGTCGACGCCGCCGGCGCGCTGGTGCACACCGAGGCGGGCCCGGTGAGCTCGGTGGAGGAGCTCCGGGGGCTGGTCGCCGAGCACCTGGGGGTGCAGCTGTGACCGGCACCGACGGGCTGCCCGCGTACCTGCAGCGGCTGGTGGCGCGGGCCGACGACCTCCCGCTGCGCCACCGCATGCCGCAGCGGACCACCACCGCCCGCCGATCCGCCGTCCTCATCCTGTTCGGCGAGGGGCCGGCCGGCCCCGACCTGCTGCTGATCGAGAAGTCCCCGCACCTGCGCAGCCACGCGGGCCAACCCGCGTTCCCCGGGGGTGGGGTCGACCCGGGGGACGACTTCCCGGTGGGTACGGCGCTGCGCGAGGCGCACGAGGAGGCGGGCATCGACCCCGACGGCGTCCGCGTCGTCGCGACGCTGCAGGAGCTGTTCCTGCCACCGTCGGACCGGTTGGTGGTCCCCGTCGTGGGTTGGTGGGACGACCCGCGGGACGTCGCGGTCGGCGATCCGCACGAGGTGGCCCGCGTCGCGCGGGTGCCCCTGGCCGACCTCGTCGACCCGGCCAACCGCTACCGGGTGCGGCACCCGGCCGGCTACGTCGGGCCGGCGTTCTGCGTCGCCGACATGGAGGTGTGGGGCTTCACCGCCGGGCTGCTCGACGCGATCCTCGAGGCCGCCGGGCTGGCCCGGCCGTGGGACGCCACCGACGTCCGGCCGATCGACCCCGAGCGGCTCCGCCCGTACACCCTGCCCGGCTCCGGCGACGACGACCCGGCCGGTGACAGCGCCGCGCCGACGGTGGCCGATCCCGCGCCCGACGGGCCCGCGGCGCGTACGGTTCGGCCCCGATGAGCAGCAGAAGGACCCCGGCTCCCGCACCGTCCGCACGCTCGTGGCGATCCGCTGGACGGGGCCGGGGCGTGGCGCTCGCCGCCGCGCTGGTGCTGCTGACCGGCTGCGGTGGTGGCGGCGGTGGCGGTGCGGCGGAGCAGGCGCCCGAGGCGCCGGTCCCCGAGGGGCTCGGCGAGGTCACCGTCGCCGAGGACGGCGTGCAGGAGGTCACGCTCCAGACGCAGGACGACTACGTGTTCACCCCGGACACCTTCACCGTGGCGCCGGGGCCGGTGCGGCTGACCGTGGTGAACGTCGGCGAGGACATGCCGCACAACCTCGAGTTCACCGACGCGGAGCTGCCCGAGCCGATCGACGCCGGCATCTCCATGCTCGCCGCCGGTGAGGAGAAGACGATCGAGTTCGAGGTGTCGACGCCCGGCGACTACCCGTTCGCCTGCACCTTCCACCTCCAGCTCGGACAGGTGGGCACCATGACGGTCAGCGGGTAGCGGTGTCCCTGGTCGACCTGCTGCTGATCACGCTCGCGCTGGTCTTCGCCCTCTCCGGGTTCCGGCAGGGCCTGCTGGTCTCCGCCACCTCGATCCTCGGCTTCCTCGGCGGGGCGGTGCTCGGGGCGCAGCTGGCCGGGCCCGTCGCCGACCGGATCGACGGCTCCAGCGTCAGCCGGGTCTTCGGCGCGCTCGTGGTCGTGCTCGCCGGGGCGCTGCTCGGCCAGATCCTGGCCGGCGCGGCGGGCCGGGCGCTGCGCTCGCGGGTCACCTGGGAGCCGGCCAAGATGGTCGACTCCGTGGCCGGTGCCCTCGTGTCGGCGGCTGCGGTGCTGCTGGTCGCCTGGATGGTTGCCTCCCCGCTGGCCAGCTCGCCCTTCCCCCAGGTCGCCGGCCAGGTGCGCCAGTCGGCGCTCGTGCAGGCCGTGGACCGCGCCGTGCCCGACGAGGTGCGCGCGGTCTACGAGGACCTGCGGGAGGCGATCGACCGGCGGGGGCTGCCCGACGTCCTCGACCCGCTCACCCCCACCCAGGCGCGGGAGGTCCCGGCTCCCGATCCCCAGCTGCGGAACAGCGCGGTCGTGGCGTCGGTGGAGGGGTCGGTGGTGCGGATCCGCGGGGTGGCGCCGTCGTGCTCGCGGCAGATCGACGGCTCCGGCTTCGTGTACGCGCCCGAGCGGGTCATGACCAACGCCCACGTGCTGGCCGGTGTGACGGACCCGGTGGTGGTCGCGGAGGGCCGGGAGTACGACGCGGTCCCGGTCGTCGTGGACGAGGAGGTCGACGTCGCGGTGCTCGCGGTGCCGGGGCTGCCCCAGGTGCCGCTGCGGTTCGCCCCCGCGACGGCGGACTCCGGGGACGACGCGATCATCATGGGCTACCCCGGCGGCGGGGACTTCTACGTCGGCCCCGCCCGCGTCCGCGACCGCGGCGAGATCAGCGGGCCCGACTTCCGCAACACGCGGACCGTCGTCCGCGACGTCTACGCCCTGTTCGGCCAGGTCCGCGCCGGCAACTCCGGCGGGCCGCTCTTCGCCCCCGACGGGAGCGTCCTCGGCGTGGTCTTCGCCTCGGCGATCGACGACCCGCAGACCGGCTACGCCCTCACCGGCCCGCAGGTCGCCCGGGCCGCCGAGGCGGGCAGCGTCGCGCGCACCGAGGTCCCGACCGGGCCCTGCGAGTAGAAGGACCCCGCTGCCCCCCACGCCTCGCTCCGCTCGGCGCGGGTCCCTGCAGCGGGGCCGTTCCAGCACGTCACCTGCCCCCCACGCCTCGCTCCGCTCGGCGCGGGTCCCTGCAGCGGGGCCGTTCCAGCACGTCACCTGCCCCCACGCCTCGCTCCGCTCGGCGCGGGTCCCTGCAGCGGGGCCGTTCCAGCACGTCACCGCGCCCAGTCGGCGATGGCGCGGGTGACCTCCTCGGGGGCCTCCTCCTGCGGGAAGTGGCCGATGCCGGGGAGCTCGCGCCACTCGTAGGCCCCGGCGACGTAGCGGCCCGACCCTCTCGCCGTCCGGGGGAGGACGTACGGATCGGCCCCGCCGTGCAGTTGCAGGGTCGGGGCGGTGACCGGGGCCGCCATGCGCCGGGCGTACCGGAGCCCGTCGGGTCGCAGCTGCGAGCGGCCGGCCCAGCGGTAGTACTCCATCGCGCCGTACGCCGCCTGCGGGATGCGGGCCGCCGAGCGGTAGCGCTCCACGGCGGCGGCGAAGTCCGCGGTGCGGGCCCACTCCGGCCCGGCCCAGCGCCGCATCAGGTCGGCGACCGGGTCGTCGTCGAGGCGGGTCAGCCGCCGCTCCGGCAGCCGCGGCACCTGGAAGCCCAGGGCGTGACGGAGGGCCCGCCGTTGCCCCCGGTCGGCCAGGCCGGCCCGCAGCAGCCGCGGGTGGGCCATCGAGACCACGACCAGCCGGCGCACCACCCGCGGGTGCAGCGCGGCCGCCGTCCAGCCCAGCAGGCCACCCCAGTCGTGGCCCACGACGACCGCGTCGCGCTCACCCAGCGCCCGCACCAGCGCCGCGACGTCGGAGGAGAGGGTGGGCAGGTCGTAGCCGCGGGGCGGCTTGTCGCTGGCCCCGTAACCGCGCAGGTCCGGCGCCACGACGCGGAAACCGGCCTCGGCCAGGCCGGTGAGCTGGGCGCGCCAGGTCCACCAGAACTGCGGGAACCCGTGGAGCAGCAGCACGAGCGGCCCGTCGCCGGCCTCCGCCGCGTGCAGCCGTACGCCGTTGGCGGAGATGTCGCGGTGGGCCCACGGACCCGGGAGCAGGACGCTGATCGCGTCGGGACGGCCGTCCGGGGGGACGGTCACCGGTCTCAGACCCGGTAGGGCTCGTTGCCGCGCAGCTGCACCTTGCCGCCGCTCACGGTGGGCACGTCGCGGCGCCGGGCGCCGGGGGCCTCGCGGTGCATGACCTCGGGCAGCTCCCGCAGCGACTCGATCGTGCGCTCGGGCTTCTCGATCTTCTTGATCATCCGCTTGCCGATCAGCGCGAGCAGGCCGGCGACGAGGAGCAGCGCGACCCAGACGATGAGGTAGGACAGCCAGCGGGGCACGCCCAGCGCGGTGAGGCCCTCGGCGAGCGCGATGAAGAGGAAGAACATCGAGAAGGCGGCGACGACGCCGGCGGCCCCGAACATCCCGCCGCCGATGGCGCCCTTCTTCGCGGACGCGCCGATCTCGGACTTGGCGAGCTCCACCTCGCCGCGGATCAGCGTCGAGACGTCGGCCATCGCGCTCTGCACCAGCGTGCCGATCGAGGGCTCGGCCGCCGCGCTGCTGCCGTCGGTGCGGGTGGTCGACACACTGTGGGCCACGGGTGGCTCCTCCTCCGGTCGGGACGGTGCTGGTCAGGACGATGGTGCCCCATCCGTCCCGGGACCGCGTCCCGGTCCCTCGGAAAGGGGGGCACAGGAAGCTTCCCCTGCGGCGGGGACGCCCGCGACGCAGGGAGAGCTTCCTGTGCCTACGGGGGTCAGCCCTCCGCGGGGGCGGCGGGCAGCTTCTCCTTGATCATGTTCATCACCGACGAGTCGGTCAGCGTGGTGACGTCGCCCAGCTCGCGGTTCTCGGCGATGTCCCGCAGCAGCCGCCGCATGATCTTGCCGGAGCGCGTCTTGGGCAGCTCCTGCACGACCATGATCTGGCGCGGCTTGGCGATCGGGCCGATGTCCTTGGCGACGTGCGTCTTCAGCGCCTGCACCAGCTCGTCGCCGGAGTCCTCGGCGTTCCCGCGGAGGATCACGAAGGCGACGATGCCCTGACCCGTGGTGGGGTCGCTGGCACCGACGACGGCGGCCTCGGCGACGGTCGGGTGCCCCACCAGCGAGGACTCCACCTCCGTCGTCGAGATGCGGTGGCCGGACACGTTCATCACGTCGTCGACCCGCCCGAGCAGCCAGATGTTGCCCTCGGCGTCCTTCTTCGCGCCGTCCCCGGCGAAGTAGACGTCCTTGCCGAAGCGCGACCAGTAGGTGTCGACGTAGCGGTCGTCGTCGCCCCAGATGGTGCGCAGCATCGACGGCCACGGCTCGGTGAGCACCAGCAGGCCGGTGGAGTCGTCGCTGAGCTCGTTGCCCTCGTCGTCGACGACCTTCGCCGAGATGCCCGGGAAGGGGTGCTGCGCGGAGCCCGGGGTGAGGCTGGTGACGCCGGGCAGCGGGGTGAGCATGTGCGCCCCGGTCTCGGTCTGCCACCAGGTGTCCATGATCGGGCAGCGGCCGCCGCCGATGTGCTCGTGGTACCAGAGCCAGGCCTCGGGGTTGATCGGCTCGCCGACCGACCCGAGCAGCCTCAGGGAGGTGAGGTCGAAGCCGGCGGGGATGTCCTCGCCCCACTTCATGAACGTGCGGATCACCGTCGGCGCCGTGTAGAGGATCGTGACGCCGTACTTCTGGATCAGCTCGAACCAGCGGCCGCGGTGCGGGGTCTCCGGCGTCCCCTCGTACATGACCGACGTCGCCCGGTTGGCCAGCGGCCCGTACACGATGTAGCTGTGGCCGGTGACCCAGCCGACGTCGGCCGCGGTCCAGAAGACGTCGGTGTCGGGCTTGAGGTCGAACGTCGCCCAGTGCGTGTAGGCCACCTGGGTCAGGTAGCCGCCGGAGGTGTGCAGGATCCCCTTCGGCTTCGCCGTCGTGCCCGAGGTGTACATGATGTAGAGCGGGTGCTCGGCGTCGAAGAACTCGCAGGTGTGCTCTGCGGACTGCCGGCCGACCACGTCGTGCCACCACAGGTCGCGGCCCTCGGCCCACTCGACGTCCTGCTCGGTCCGCTTGACCACCACGACGTTCCGGACGCCGGGGCTGCGGCCCACCGCGTCGTCGACGGCGGGCTTGAGCGCGCTGGGGGCGCCGCGGCGGTAGCCGCCGTCGGCGGTGATGACCAGGACGGCGCCGGCGTCGTCGAGCCGGCTGGCCAGCGCGTCGGCGGAGAAGCCACCGAAGACCACCATGTGGACGGCGCCGATGCGGGCGCAGGCCAGCATCGCGACGATCGTCTCCGGGATCATCGGCATGTAGATCGCCACCCGGTCACCGGCCTGCACGCCGAGCTCGACCAGGGCGTTGGCCGCCTTGCAGACCTCGTCCTTGAGCTGGGCGTAGGTGATGGTGCGGGTGTCGCCGGGCTCGCCCTCCCAGTGGTAGGCGACCTGCTCCCCGTGGCCGGCCTCGACGTGCCGGTCGACGCAGTTGTAGGCGACGTTGAGCTTGCCGCCGACGAACCACTTCGCGAAGGGCGGGTTGCTCCAGTCGAGGACCGTGTCCCACTCCTCCTCCCAGGTCAGCCGGCGCGCCGCGGACTCCCAGAACGCCAGCCGGTCGCGGGCGGCCTCGTCGTAGACGTCGGGGCCGACGTTCGCCTGGGCCGCGAGGGCCTCGGGCGGGGCGAAGCTCCGGCCGCCGACCTGGGTCGTTTCGCTCATGGGGTCCTCCCGAGAATCCGGCGCCGCGTGCCGTCGCGGCGGTGCGGCGTGTTCCACGACACACCGTATGGCCGTGGTGCCCGGTCGTCTGCCCCGTGCGCCCCGCGGAGCGACGACCGGCCACACTGGCCCGGTGAGCGGTCCGCAGGCGCAGGTCGTGGCCCGCATCCCGGGGGCCGCGGCCCTCGGCCTGGTGCCCCCGGAGGGGGCACCGGCGGTGCCGGCCGGCCGGCTCGCGGACCCGGCGTGGCTCGGCCGGGTCCTGGCCGAGCGCTCGGCCCGCGGCGGGGGGACCCCGCGGGTGCACGCGACCGTGTGGTGGTACTCGGCGTCGGCGGTGCTCATGGCCCCGGTGCTGGCCGGCCTCGCGGTCGGGCGCCCGCTGTCGGCGCGCCCGGCCGACACCGCCGTCGTCCTCGGACCCGGCGGGCTGCCCGCGGCCGCCGTCTCGGCCGCCCCCGCGGAGGACCCCGCCGCCGGGCTGCGGGAGTGCCTGACGGTGGTGGTCCCGGCGGTGGCCGCTGCCGGCCGGATGCGACCCCGCCCGCTGTGGGCGATCGCCACCGACTCGCTGGCCAACGGGCTGCTCACCCTCGGGCGGGCCCTTGGCGACGTCCCCGCCGTCACCGCCCTGGCCGCCCCGCTGGCCGAGGCGGTGGGTGCGCCGCTGCCGGCCCCCCGCTACGTCGACGTCGACGGGGTGCGCTTCACCGCCCGGGTGTCCTGCTGCCTGGTGGACCGGCTGCCCGGCGGGGGCACCTGCCTCTCCTGCCCCCGCCGCCCACCGGCCGAGCGGCAGGTCCTGCTCGAGGACGCGGCGGCGCGCGGCTGACGGGACCGCGCATGCCCTCGCACTCGGCCGTCGTCGGGGCGATGATCGCGGGGGCGACCGCAGTCGAGCGACCAGGGAGGGCCCATGCCCGTCATGCCTGCAGCGTTCTTCGGTCACGGCAACCCGATGAACGCCCTGGAGCAGAACCGCTACACGGAGGCCTGGCGCGCCTTCGGCCGCTCCGTGCCCCGGCCCCGGGCCATCCTGGTGGTCTCCGCGCACTGGTACGTGCAGGCCACCGCGATCACCGCCATGCCCCGGCCGCGGACCATCCACGACTTCTTCGGCTTCCCCCGCGAGCTCTTCGACGTCCGCTACGAGCCGCCGGGGCTGCCCGAGCTGTACGAGGAGGTGGCCGACATCGTGCACCCGACCTGGGTCGGCGCCGACCACGACAGCTGGGGCATCGACCACGGGACGTGGTCGGTGCTCATGCACGCCTTCCCGGACGCCGACATCCCGGTCGTGCAGCTGTCGATCAACGCGCTCAAGCCCTTCGACTACCACCTGCAGCTGGGCGCGGCCCTGGCGCCGCTGCGCGAGGACGGCGTGCTGCTGATCGGCAGCGGCAACGTCGTGCACAACCTCGGCGGCGTCAGCCGGGCGCTGCCCGACGCGGGCTTCGACTGGGCGCAGCGGTTCGACGAGGCCGCCAAGGAGTGCATGCTCACCGACCCCACCGACGTCGGCCGGCTGGACGGGCACCGCGACTTCGACCTCGCCGTCCCGACGCCGGACCACTTCCTCCCGCTGCTCTACGTCGCGGGCGCGGCGGGGGCCACCGACGCCCCGGTGGACGTGCTGGTCGACGGGTACGCCTACGGCTCGCTCTCCATGACCGCCTACAGCGTGGGCATGGACGCCCCCGAGCTGTCGGGGTCGGGGGTCGCCGCGGCGCTTCCCGAGGGCCCGCCCCCGGACGGCGCCAACATCTGAAGAAGTTCCCCCACCGCAGCGGGGCCCGTTCCCGCAGGGCGGTGCCCGGGGGGTGCGGTCAGGCGGTGCGGGGGTCGTCCCGGGCCGGGCGGTGCAGGTCGGTGATCCGGGGGAAGGGGCGGGTCGAGAACACCGCCTCGACCGGGACGCCGAAGAACTCCGCGATGCGCAGCGCGAGGTGCAGGCTCGGGTTGTACTCGCCGCGCTCCAGGTAGCCGACGGTCTGGTAGTGGACGCCGAGGGCGTCGGCCAGCTCCCGCCGCGTCACCTGCTGCTCGGCGCGCAGGAGCGCGATCCGGTTGTGGACGGCGTCGCCGGTGCGGTCGTCAGCCACCGGTCAGTGCACCCACTGCAACGCCTGCTCCCGAGCCTCGGCCACCTGCGAACCGGACTGGCGCCGCGCCATCCGGCGGAGCACCCGCGGGGTCACCAGCAACCCGGCGACCGCCCACGCCGACAGTACGAGCACCGTCGTGCCGGTCCGCCACGACCCGGCCAGCTCGAACGCCAGCGCGGTGTCGGGCAGGAAGGCCGAGCGCATGCCCACCCCGATCCAGTAGATGGGGAAGACCTGCGCGACCGCCTGCACCCAGCCCCACAGCGCCTGGATGGGGAAGAAGATCCCCGAGATCGCGGTGAGCACGATGATCGGCAGCATCCCCCAGGTGCCGACCTTCTGGACGCCGGGCACCAGCGAGCCGATCACCATCCCGATGGGGAGGGTGGCGAGGAGCCCGAGCGCGAGCACCCACGCGACGGTGAGCCAGCCGGAGGTCCCGCGCGCCATCACGTCGTCGAAGAGCAGGAAGCTCGGCACGAGGATGACCAGCAGCATCGGCAGCAGGCCCAGCGAGTGGTACAGCACCTGGCCGGTCACGTAGCCCTGCATGCCGTGGGGGACCGCCTTGTGCCGGAGCAGCGTGCCGTCCTCCCGCTCCATCGCCAGCGCGTAGGCCGGGCCGATCACGACCCCGAAGGCGAGCAGGGCGGCCAGGATGCTCGGCAGGGAGTAGGCCACCACCGGGACGGACTGCCCGTCGGCGGTGATCTCGCCGTTCCGGTTGAACCACAGGTAGAGCAGCGTGCCGCCGCCCATGAACAGGTAGAAGCCCTGGTCCTGCGGGCTGCGCAGGCTCAGGACGAACTCCGTCCAGCCGCGGCGCAGACCCAGGCCGATCGCGTGCCGGGTGGCGTTCACCGGGTGACCTCCTCGAGGACGGGCCCGGCCGGCCGGCCGGACTCGGCGCGCTGCACCATCGCCAGGTAGGTGTCCTCGAGGCTGGCGCGCCGGACCTCGAGATCGGTCAACCGGTCGCCGTGCTCCTCGAACAACCGGCGGACGAAGCCGACGACGTCGTCGGTCGGGTGCACGAAGCGGTCCGGGCCGCAGGCCCAGCGCACCTCCGCCGTGCCGGCGACCTGGCGGGTGAGCTCCTCGGCGCTGCCGGAGGCGACGATCCGGCCGTTGGTCAGGATGAGGATCCGGTCGGCCAGCTTCTCGGCCTCGGCCAGGTCGTGGGTGGTGAGCAGGATGCTCGTCCCCTCGAGGTCGGAGAGCCGGTGCACCAGTTCGTGGAAGTCCCGCCGCGCCTGCGGGTCGAAGCCCGCGGTGGGCTCGTCCAGGAAGAGCAGCTCGGGGCGGCCGATGATGCCGACGGCGACGTCCAGCCGCCGCCGCTGCCCCCCGGAGAGCCGGACGATCTTCTTGTCGGCGTGCTCGGTCAGGCCGACGGTCGCGATCAGCTCGTCGACCGCGTACGGGCGGGGCCGTCCGGGGGTCGACCACGGCTCGAAGTAGCCGCCCAGCTGGGTGAGCAGCTGGCGCGGGGTCCAGCGCGCGTGGTCGCGCCAGGACTGCAGCACCACCCCGACCCGTGCCCGCCAGGCGTCACCGGCGGTCGCCGGGTCCTCCCCGAGCACCCGTACCTCCCCGGCCGAGGGCAGCCGGAAGCCCTCGAGGATCTCGATGGTCGTGGTCTTGCCGGCGCCGTTGGGACCCAGGAGGCAGACCACCTCTCCGGGGTGCACCGCGAGGTCGACGCCGGAGAGGACCTCCTGGCTGCCGTAGCTCATCCGCAGCCCGCGGGTCCGGATCACCGCTCCGCCTGACGCGTCCTGCCGAGGGTCCACGCTGCCCCACCCCTCCGTGCTGTCGTGCGACAGATAGTAGGAGTGCTACATCGAGAGCACAAGTGTCATCGCCGGCGCGCGGGTGGCTGACATCAGGCCAGAAGTCGGATACGTGGAGTGACGACGCTCCGGGAGGACGGACGGCTCCGTCACCGCCGTTCCCGGCCCTCGTTACTGCTGTGCAAGTGGCGTCACACGTAACGAGCTCCGGGAGGCCCCCTTGTCGTCGCGTTCCCTGCCCCGCCCCGGACGGCCGCGCGGCCGCCGGGCCCTGGTCGCCTCCGGGCTCGCCGCCGCGCTCGTGGGTGTCCCCGGTCTCGCGCGGGCGGAGGAGCCGGTGGCGTCGCCGGACCCGCTCCAGCCGGTGACCGACGTGCTGGAGGAGGTGATCGGCGACCCCGCCGCCCCGCCCGCGCTGCCCGGTGGGGGTGCGGGCGCGGACCCGGCCGCGGAGGGGGAGGAGCCCGAGGTCGTCCCCGTGCCCGCCGTGGAGGTCCCCGCCGAGCTGGAGGCGGCGCTCCAGCAGCTCGGCGCGGCGCTGCAGCTCCCGGAGAGCTGCGTTGCCGGGATCGTCGCGTCCGTCGAGCTCGTCGTCGCCGGCCTCGTGGCGGTGCCCGTCCAGCTGGTCGGGGTGGTCAC
>NZ_SSXB01000102.1:0-11923 GCF_021698995.1 Blastococcus sp. KM273129
CCGAGACCCCACCCCGACCCAGTAGCGCTCTGCCCACACCCGCGGGGCAGAGCGCTACTGGGTCGGGGTGGGGTCTCGGAGCCGGAGCCGGACCCGGGCTCGAACGGGCGGGCTAGGCCGCGGGGGTCGTGCCCCGCCCGAGCCGGCGCAGCGCCGCGTGGCCCGACCGCCCGAGCCCGCCGCCGTCCCGCGCCTCCGCACCTCCCGTCGGCGAGGTGGGGCGGGGGACGCCGCCGAGGGCAGGTGGGTGTCCGGCGGGAGTAGCGCTCTGCCCCGCGGGTGTGGGCAGAGCGCTACTGGGCCGGGGCGGGTAGGCAGCAGGAGCAGGAGCAGGAGCCGCAGCCGGAGCCGGACCCGGGCTCGAACGGCGGGCTACGCCGCGGGGGTCGTGCCCCGCCCGAGCCGGCGCAGCGCCTCGTCGGGCCGGTCGGTGATGATCGCGTCGACCCGCAGCCCGATCAGGAGGTCGATGTCGGCGGGCTTGTTCGCCGTCCACACGTGCACCTCCTTGCCCGCGGCGTGCGCCTCCGCCACGAACCCCGGATCCGCCCGCACGAGCCCCACCCCGGGCCCGACCGCGCTCATCGAGCTCGCCAGCAGCTCGGTCCGCACCGCACGCAGCCGCTTCCCGATGAGCTGCACGGTCGGGACCCCCGGGGCCAGCGCCTGGACGCGGCGCACCGCGAGCTGGGAGAAGCTCATCACCCGGAACGCCGGCTTCCCGCCCCACTGCGCCGGCCGGTCACCCTGCAGCAGCCCGTAGCGCCGCAGCGAGCGCACCAGCTCCTGCTCCACCCGGCTCGCGTGGCGCGTGGGGTGCTTGGTCTCGATGGCCAGCCGGACGCTCCCGGGGGTGGCGGTCACGTACTCGAGCAACCGGTCGAGGGTGAGGACCCGCCCGTTCTCGACGTCGGGCTCGTCCGAGACGGCGGTGATCGTGTCGTCCGCCCACCGGTCCAGGCGGCCGCGCCGGGCGCCGAACCGGAACTGCTCCAGCTCGGCCAGGTGCAGGGCGGAGACGACGCCGCGGCCGTTCGAGGTGCCCCGGACGCGGCGGTCGTGGACGCAGACCAGCACGCCGTCGCGCGTCATCCGGACGTCGCACTCCACGGCGTCGGCGCCCACGAGGGCCGCGTTCCGGTACGCGGCCAGCGTGTGCTCGGGCGCCTCCGCGGTCGCCCCGCGGTGGGCGACGACCTCGGGGCCGGTCACCGGCGCGGACGGGGGGAGCGGTCGTGCGGCACGGGGCGATCTTCCTCGCCTCGGGCAGGGCAGGCGACCGAACGCGCCGCGCGCGGCCGGCGGCGGCGGGGGAGGGCCGACGAGCGCGGCGGGTCAGACGGCGAGGCGGGCTCGGTACTCGGCGACGGTGATCATCGGCGGCCGCTCGTCGACGCCGACGGCGCTGCTGCGCGGCACGAACCCCTGCCCGTCGTGCCGGAACTGGGTGAGCAACCCGCTGACCCCGCGCCCACCCGCCGCCCGGGACAGCACCGTGGCGACGACCTGCCCGGCCATCTCCCCGAGCGCCTCGACGTCCTGCGAGGTGTGCCGGCGGGTGCCGAGGTCGACCTGGGCCAGCGAGGAGAGCCCGCCCAGCCGCAGCAGGTCGACGAGCAGGCCGACCTCCACCCCGTAGGCCGAGACGAACGGCACCTGCTCCAGCACCGAGCGACGACCGGCGTACTCCCCGCCGAGCGGCTGCACGATGCCGGCCAGCTCCGGCCACAGCGCGTTGAGCAGCGGCCGTGCCGTCAGCTCGGTCACCCGCCCCCCGCCCGCGGGCACCACCGTGTCCCCGACCTCCAGCGGCCGGGTGTAGCAGCCCTTGACGTAGGCCACCTGCGGATCGGTCAGCAGCGGCGTGAGCAGCCCGGGCACGTAGTGGGCGACGTCGCCGAGCAGGTCGGCGTCGAGGAAGACCACGAGGTCACCGGTGGTGGCGGCCAGCGACTTCCACAGCGCCTCGCCCTTGCCCCGGCGGGTGCCCGCGCCGGGCAGCACGTCGGTGGTGGCCACGACCGAGGCGCCGGCGGCCCGGGCGACGGCGGCGGTGGCGTCGGTGCTGTCGGAGTCGACGACGACGAGCTCGTCGACCAGCGGCACGCCGCGCACCCAGTGCGCGTGCAGGTCGGCGACCAGTCCGCCGACCGTCGCCTCCTCGTCGCGGGCGGGGAGGACGACGCTGACCCGGTGCCCGCCGCGGCGCTTCGCGCGGAGCAGCGCGTCGACGTCGACCTCGTCGAGGGACCGGGCGGTCGACGTGCGATCGGCGAACCAGGCGCGGGCGTCGGGTCTCACGCACCCCACTGTCCGGCAGGCCGGGACCGCGCACCAGACGAGCGCCCTGCTGTTCACCGGCCCGTCACGGGATCGTTCCCGGCGCCCTCGCCCCCGACGTGCGACGACGTCAGACGGTGACGGCGCGGGACCCGTCGAGAAACGGCCCCGGGGCGTCCGCGATCACGGCGTCCCGGCGGCCGGGGCGGCGAGCCCGACGGCGACGGCGGTGCGCCAGCCACCGTCGGCGAGCCGCCCGGCCTCCAGCGGACGGGCGAGGGCGTACCCCTGCAGGTAGCGGTGGCCCATCTCGCGCAGCAGCGCGAGCTGCCCGGGGGTGGTCACGCCCTCGACGACGACGGGCAGGCCGAGGCTGGTGCCCAGCTGGAGCACCCCGCGGCACAGCGCCCGCCGCTGCGGGTCGTGCTCGACGTCGGCCAGGAAGTGCTGGTCCATCTTCAGCAGGTCGACCGGCATCCCGGCGAGGTAGGCCAGCGACGACCAGCCGGTGCCGAAGTCGTCCACGGCGATGCGGACGCCCAGCCCGCGCAGGGTCTCCAGCTCCCCGGTGACGTGGCTGTCCAGCAGCATCGACTCGGTCAGCTCGACGACGAGCCGCGCGGCGGGCAGGCCGCTGGCAGCGAGCGCGGCGACGACGTCGGCCACCAGCTCACCGCTGTGCACGTGGCGGGCCGAGACGTTGACGGCGACGGCGAGCTCCTCACCGGGCAGCCCGGCGACGGTGGCGCACGCCTCGCGCAGCACCCAGCGGCCCAGCTCGGTGATCAGCGGGGACTCCTCGGCCAGCGGCACGAACTCCTGCGGGGAGACGTCGCCGAGCTCGGGGTGCCGCCAGCGCAGCAGCGCCTCGACGGAGACGGCGCGGTCCAGGACGACGTCGACGACGGGCTGGAAGACCAGCCGCAGCTCGCCGCGGGCCAGGGCGCCGGCGAGGTCGGTGCTCAGCGCGCTGCGCCGCCCCTCGGCGGAGCGCAGGGCGTCGTCGGCGCGGTGCACCGAGCCCGGACCGGCTCCGCGGGCGCTGCGCAGGGCCAGGTCGGCGCGGTGCAGGGCCTCGCCGGGATCGACGTCGGCGCCCAGGCCGGTGACGCCGGCGACGGCGGTGAGCCGGCCGGCCGGGGTGGCCAGCCGGCCGAGGGTGGCGACGAGCCGGGCCGCGACCACCTCGGCGTCCGCGACGGAGCCGTCGACGAGCACGACGAAGTCGCCGTCGGTCCCGCGGGCGAGCCAGTCCTCGCCGCGCAGCTCGCGGGCCAGCCGGGAGGTGATCGCCCGCAGGACGGTGGTCCCGGCGGGGGGCGCGCCGTCGACCGAGAGCAGCACCAGCGCGGTGGCGCGCGCCGGGCCCTGCCGCTGGACGGCGGCCAGCCGGTGCACCAGGGCGCTGCGGTTGGGCAGCCCGGTGACCGGGTCGGTGAGCGCGAGCTCGAGCAGCTCGGCGTCGGGGCCGGCGCGGTCGGCGGTGAGGTCGGCGCAGAACAGCACGAGCGCACCGACCTCGGGGTCGGCGCGCAGGTCGCGCACGGTGGCCTGGACCAGCCGCCACCCGCCGTCGCCGGTGCGGACACGGGCGGTGCGGACGGCGAGCTCGCCCTGGTCGCCGGCCCGGGACCGCAGCGCGGGGAACAGCACCCGGCGGTCCTCCGGGTGGACGGCGTGGGCCAGCCGCAGGCCGGTGAGCTCGGCCGGCTCGCGGCCCAGGAGGGCGGCGATCGCGGGGGAGGCGTAGGTGACGCGCAGCGAGTCGTCGAGCAGCACCACGGGGTCGGTGCTGCTCCGCACCAGGGCGGTGAACTGCGCGCGGCCGGTGCGCAGCGCCGCCGCGAGCCGGAGCTGGCGGCGCCACAGGACCCACAGCGCCGGGCCGAGGACGGCGGCGCCGCCCAGGCACACGAGCCGGGCGGGCGCGGGCGCGGACCAGGCGCCGAGGACGACGGCGACCAGCGCGAGGACGGCAGCCCAGCCCGCGCGCCCGTGCGCCGGCGCGGCAGGCCCGGGGGCGACGGCGGTGGTCACGCCGTCGTCATCGGGACCCGGCGCCCCGCGCTGCAGCCGCGGTGCCCGCGCGGTCACCCCATCGAGGTGCGCCGGCGCCGGGTCGCGGGCGGCCGGGCCCTGCCCCACGATTCCGTGCATGACCCCCGGTCACCCGCCCGGCCCGCACGTGGGGGCCGCGGACCGGCGGCGGGTGGCGCTGCTGCTCGAGACCGCCGACGTCCTGGCCGAGCGCGCCGCCCGCACCGCCGACACCGCCCAGGCCCAGGTCCTGCTGCGCCGGTCGGCCCAGCGCCGGGCGCAGGCCGAGCGGCTGGCCTCGGACGGCTCGCCGCGGGGCCGCCCGGGGGCCGCGGGAACCGGCGCGTCGAACTGACCCCCGCGGCGCGGCGGCGCGGCGTACGGTCCGCGCCGTGGTGGGGCGGACTTCCTCCGGCGCCGCGCTGGGCGTGGGCGGTCATGGTGCTCGGGGTGGCCGCGGTCGCCCTCCTGGCCTACCTGCTGGCCAACCGCCCGCCCCCGCCGGGGTTCACCGCGCCGGCGGCGGCCGGGCTGGACGCCCTGGAGACCACCCCGGCGGCCGCCCCGCTGCGGGTGCTCGTCGTCGGGGACGGCGCCACCGTGGCGCCCGAGGGCGTCGTCGCGTGGCCGCAGCTGGTCGCCGACGGCATCTCCGGCGAGGGGGCCCGCCCGGTCGAGCTGACCGTCGCCGCGGCCGACGGCAGCGGCTACCTCGTGACCCCGCCCGACGGCCAGACCTTCCGCCAGCTCGCCGAGGGCGCCGGCGGGGACTGGGACGTCGTCGTCCTCTCCGGCTCCCACGACGACAACGCCGCCTTCGACGACCTCCAGGCGGCCGCCCAGGAGACGATCGAGGCGGTGCGGGCCGCGTCTCCGGAGGCCGCGGTGCTGGCGGTCGGGCCGGCGTGGCCGGAGACCCCGGCGCCGGGCTACGTGCAGACCGACCGGGACGCCGTCGCCGCGGCCGCGGAGGCGACCGGGACCACCTTCGCCGACCCGCTGGCGGAGGAGTGGCTGACCGCGCCCGGTCTGGTCGGGGACGACGGCGAGACCCCCACGGCGGAGGGGCACCAGGCGCTGGCCGAGCGGATCCGGCCGCTGGTCGAGCCGCTGGTGCCCGCGGGTGGCTGAGCCGCGGGCGGGCGCCGTCCGCGGGAGCGACCACCCGGCGCCCGGACCGGTCTACCGTGGCCGGGTGCTCCGCTGGTCCTGCGCCCTCGCCGCCGGGGCGGTCGTCTCCGGGTTCGCCGCCCTCCTGGTCACCGGGGAGTACCGCAACGAGGGGCCGGTGCTGCTCACGCTCGTCGGCAACCACGGGGTGCACGCCGGCGACCTGTTCGTCCTCGCGGGGTGGGCGGTCGCCGTGCTCGCGCTGGTGGTCCTGGCCGCAGCCCCCGGCCGGACGACGGAGGACCGCTCCGGCGGCTGACGCGGTCCTGCGCATTTCTTGCGGATCGCTGCGCACGACCCTGCGGTTGCCCGCGCAGGGTGGCTCCTGCCGCGGGATGGAACCGCCACCCCGGCACGAGCAGGGGAGGCAGGCACGTGCGCAGCGCGAGCAGCACCACCACCGTGGCCCGGCAGGGCGTCGCCGCGAAGGTCGTGGGCACGGTCGCCGTGCTGGCCGCGGCCGGCGCGGTCGCGGGTCTGGGGACCCTCGGCGGGTTCACCGCCAGCGACAGCGTGGACACCGAGGTGCGGACGGGGGCGCTCTCGATCCGCCTGGACGCCGCCGCGGGCACCACCAGCGTCCCGTTCTCCGGCGGGGCCATGATGCCCGGCGACGTCGAGCAGGTCGCCTTCGACCTGCGCAACGACGGCGACGTGCCGCTGGCCTCGGTCGGCTTCGCCTCGGTGGCGCGGGTCTCCAGCCTGCTGGACACCGACCGGGTCGACGGGCTGCAGATGGACGTCGAGTCCTGCTCACGGCCGTGGACGAAGGCGGGCGCGTCGTGGACCTGCGGCGGCACGGTGACCGGCTTCTACGCCGGGCCGATCGTCATGGACGAGGCGCTGGAGGGCGCCGCGAGCCTGCGCCCGGGCGGGGTGGACCACCTGCTGGCCACCGTCTCCTTCCCGTCGACGGCCGGCGACGCGCTCCGGCAGCAGACCAGCACGTTCACGTTCACCTTCTCCGCCGTGCAGCGGGACGGCGCCGCCCGCTGACCTGCGACCGCGCGGGCGGGTACCGGGCCCACGGGGGGCCCGGTCCCCGCCCGCGCCGTCGTGCCGGGCACCGCGGGGTTGCGGACGGCGCCGATCCGGCGAGCGGGCCTGTCGGCGCGCCGCCCGGCGTGCCGGATGGCAGAGTGACGCGTGTGAAGACCTGGCTCGACAGCTGGCCGGTGTACCGCCAGCTCACCGGCTCCGACCCGCTGGGCCGTGGCAAGGCCGCGCGCAGCAAGGCCACCGAGGCCACCGTGTCGCGCACCGCCACCGCCGACCGGGTCGTGAAGAGCGTCTGCCCGTACTGCGCCGTCGGCTGCGCGCAGAACGTCTACGTCAAGGACGAGAAGGTCGTCCAGATCGAGGGCGACCCCGACTCGCCGATCAACCGCGGCCGGCTGTGCCCCAAGGGCTCGGCGAGCAAGCAGCTGGTGACGAGCCCCACGCGGGTGACCACGGTCAAGTACCGCCGTCCGTTCGGGACGGAGTGGGAGGACCTCGACCTGGACACGGCGATGGAGATGATCGCCGACCGCGTCCTGGAAGCCCGGCGCAAGGGCTGGCAGGACGAGAACGAGGGCAAGCGGGTCAACCGCACCATGGGAGTAGCGAGCCTCGGAGGGGCGACCCTCGACAACGAGGAGAACTACCTCATGAAGAAGCTCTACAGCGCCATGGGCGCCATCCAGATCGAGAACCAGGCCCGCATATAGCACTCCGCGACGGTGCCCGGTCTGGGTGCCTCGTTCGGTCGTGGCGGCGCCACGAACTTCCTGGAAGACCTCGCGAACTCCGACTGCATCGTCATCGAGGGTTCCAACATGGCCGAGTGCCACCCGGTGGGCTTCCAGTGGGTGGGTGAGGCCAAGGCCCGCGGCGCGAAGATCATCCACATCGACCCGCGGTTCACCCGCACCAGCGCGATCGCCGACCTGCACGTGCCGCTGCGCATCGGCACCGACATCGCGTTCCTGGGCGGGCTGATCAACCACGTCCTCAGCAACGAGCTGTACTTCAAGGAGTACGTCGTCGCCTACACCAACGCCGCGGCGCTGGTGGGCGAGGAGTTCGTCGACTCCGAGGACCTCGACGGCCTGTTCTCCGGCTTCGACGCCGAGAACCGGGTGTACGACGAGGACACCTGGCAGTACGAGTTCGAGGAGCCGCCGCACTCGGGCTCCGACGACCCGGCCGAGGCCGCCGAGCAGGACCGGCTGGAGGACGACCCCGCCGTCAAGAAGTCCGACCGCGCGCAGGCGGCCGGCAGCGGCGGCCCGCCGATCCCGGCCAAGCCCAAGCGCGACGAGACGCTGCAGCACCCGCGCACGGTGTTCCAGGTGCTCAAGCGGCACTTCGCCCGCTACACCCCCGAGATGGTGTCGGAGGTCTGCGGCATCGAGCCGGCGGTGTTCCACCAGGTCGCCGAGTGGGTCACCAGCAACAGCAACCGCGACCGGACCACGGCGTGGGTGTACTCGGTGGGCTGGACGCAGCACAGCGTCGGTGCGCAGTACATCCGCACCTGCTCGATCCTGCAGACGCTGCTCGGCAACATCGGCCGCCCCGGCGGCGGGATCATGGCGCTGCGCGGGCACGCCAGCATCCAGGGCTCCACCGACGTCCCGACGCTGTTCAACCTGCTGCCCGGCTACCTGCCGATGCCGCACGCCCACCAGCACCACACGCTGGAGGAGTACGTCGCCGACGCCGCCGGCAAGGGCGGGTTCTGGGGCAACAAGCCCGCGTACATGACCAGCCTGCTCAAGGCGTGGTGGGGCGACGCCGCGACGCCGGAGAACGACTTCGCGTTCGACTACCTGCCGAAGATCGACGGCGACCACAGCTCGTACCGGACGATCGCCGACATGATCAAGGGGAAGGTCTCCGGGTACTTCCTCGTCGGCGAGAACCCCGGCGTCGGGCACCCGAACAGCCGGATGAACCGGTTCGGGCTGGCCAACCTGGACTGGCTGGTCGTCCGCGACCTGCAGATGATCGAGTCGGCGACCTTCTGGAAGGAGGGCCCGGAGCACGAGACCGGCGAGCTGTCGCCGGACACCATCGGCACCGAGGTCTTCTTCATGCCGGCCGCCACGCACGTGGAGAAGGAAGGCACCTTCACCCAGACGCAGCGGCTGCTGCAGTGGCGGCACAAGGCGGTCGAGCCGCCGAACGACGCCCGCAGCGACCTGTGGTTCTACTTCCACCTCGGCCGGATCCTGCGCGAGCGGCTGAAGGACTCCACCGACCCGCGGGACCGCCCGCTGCTTGACCTCACCTGGGACTACCTGCCCGAGGGCGAGCACGACGAGCCGAGCGCGGACCTGGTGCTGCGCGAGATCAACGGCTACGGCCCCGGCGGTCGGCTGCTGAACTCCTACCTCGAGATGGAGGACGACGGCTCGACGTCCGGGGGCTGCTGGATCTACAGCGGCGTCTACGCCGACGGGGTCAACCAGTCCGCGCGGCGGAAGCCGGCCAGGGAGCAGGGCGTCGTCGCCTCGGAGTGGGGCTGGGCGTGGCCGCTGAACCGGCGGATGCTCTACAACCGCGCCTCGGCCGACCCGGACGGCAAGCCGTGGAGCGAGCGCAAGAAGTACGTCTGGTGGGACGAGTCCGCCGGGGAGTGGACCGGCGTCGACGTGCCCGACTTCGAGAAGAAGAAGCGGCCGGACTACGTGCCCCCGGACGGTGCCCACGCGCAGGACGCGCTGGCCGGCACCGACCCGTTCGTCATGCAGGGCGACGGCAAGGCCTGGCTGTTCGCGCCGGCGGGCGTGGTCGACGGCCCGCTGCCGACGCACTACGAGCCGGCCGAGTCGGTGGTGGGGAACGCCTTCTACAAGCAGCAGGCCAACCCGACGCTGGAGATGATCGAGGGCCCGTGGAACCGGGCCAACCCGACGCGCAGCGACGTCTACCCGTTCGCCGTCACCACCTACCGGCTGACCGAGCACCACACCGCGGGCGGGATGAGCCGCACGCTGCCCTACCTGTCGGAGCTCCAGCCGGAGTTCTTCGTCGAGGTGAGCCCCGAGCTCGCCCGGCTGCGGGGGCTGACCAACGGCGGGTTCGCCACGCTGGTCAGCGCGCGCACGGCGGTGGAGGCGAAGGTGCTGGTCACCGAGCGGGTGCGGCCGATCAAGCTGCGCGACGGCACGGTGGTGCACCAGATCGGCATGCCCTACCACTGGTCCTACGCCGGCATCTCCACCGGTGACGCGGCCAACGACCTGCTGGGCATCGTCATGGACCCGAACACCCACATCCAGGAGTCCAAGGTCAGCACCTGCGACATCGTCGCCGGGCGGCGGCCGCGGGGGCCCGAGCTGCTGGAGTTCGTCGAGGCCTACCGCCGCCGGGCCGGGGTCGAGTCGGGGAAGGTCGGCGTGAACGGCCGCGACCCGGTGGCCGCCCAGGCCGGCGAAGGGTCCACCGCGTGACCCCAGCGATGATCAGGTCCGACGCCGACCGGCGGGACGACGACGAGAGGAGGGGAGCGAGATGACGATCAGCTCGGCGAGCCCGGCCTTCACCGGCCGCGACCCGGAGAACCGGCTGTTCGGCCCGCTGCCCGACGTCACGGCCGAGGCCGGCTACGAGGAGGAGCACCCCAAGCGGGTCGGCTTCTTCACCGACACCTCGGTCTGCATCGGCTGCAAGGCCTGCGAGGTGGCGTGCAAGGAGTGGAACACGCTGCCGATGGACGACTCCCACGGCGTCCGCGACGCCCTGGGCCTGTCCGGCATGTCCTACGACAACACCGGCCAGCTGGGGGCCAACTCCTGGCGGCACGTGGCCTTCATCGAGCAGAGCCGCGCCGTCGACCTGCCGATGCCCACCTTCGGCCGCCCCGGGGACGACCGCGCCGGCAGCGGCCCCTCGCCCGCGGTGGCCGGGGACGACGTCAGCCTGGCCGACGCCCAGCAGAGCGTGCTCAACGCCGAGGCGCTGAGCGAGTACGACCCGCAGACCGGGCAGAGCGGCGCGGACAAGCAGATCCGCTGGCTGATGAGCTCCGACGTCTGCAAGCACTGCACGCACGCCGGCTGCCTCGACGTCTGCCCCACCGGGGCGCTGTTCCGCACCGAGTACGGCACCGTGGTCGTGCAGGGCGACATCTGCAACGGCTGCGGGTACTGCGTGGCGGCCTGCCCCTACGGCGTCATCGACCAGCGCAAGGACGACGGCCGGGTCTTCAAGTGCACGATGTGCTACGACCGGCTGACCGACGGGCTGCAGCCGGCGTGCGCGACCGCGTGCCCGACGCAGTCGATCCAGTTCGGCGACCTCGACGAGCTCCAGGAGCGCGCCGACGCCCGGCTGGCGACGCTGAAGGCGCAGGGCGTGGAGACGGCGCGCCTGTACGGGCGGGACGAGAACGACGGCGTCGGTGGCGACGGCGCGTTCTTCCTGCTGCTCGACGAGCCGGAGGTCTACGGGCTGCCGCCCGACCCGATCGTGACCACGCGGGACCTGCCGGCGATGTGGAAGGCGGCCGGCAAGGCCGCGGCGATGATGATCGGGGTCGCGGTCACCGCCGTCCTCGGCTCGCGGAGGCGCTGACATGACCGGCGGTATCACCAGCCCCGGCGCCGGGTGGCGCCAGGCCGACCAGGGCCCGGCCGTGCAGCAGCGCACGGGCCGGAAGCGGCGCCACCGCGGCCGCGGGCGCCACCGCGGCGAGGTCCCGATGGTGGAGGACGTCGAGTTCACCTCGTACTACGGCCGGCAGATCGTGAAGACGCCGGTGTGGAAGTCGCCGGACGTGCCGCTGTACCTGTTCCTGGGCGGTGCCGCCGGCTCCTCGGCGATCCTCGGCGCGCTGGCCGACCTCACCGACCGGCCGACGCTGACCCGGGTGTCGCGGCTGACCGCGGGGGCGGGCTCGCTGGCGTCGGTGGTGTTCCTCATCCACGACCTCGGCCGGCCCGAGCGGTTCCTGCACATGCTGCGGGTGATCAAGCCGACCTCCCCGCTGTCGATCGGGTCCTACATCCTGGCGCCGTTCAGCGCGGCGGCCGGGGCGACGGCGGCCGTGGAGCTGCTGGGCTGGTTCCCCCGGCTCAAGCGCTTCGGCGGGGCGGTGGCCGCGGTGTTCGGCGGTCCGCTGGCCACCTACACCGGGGTGCTGCTGGCCAACACCGCGGTGCCGTCGTGGCACGCGCCGCACACCCAGCTGCCCTACGTCTTCGGCGGCTCGGCGATGGCGGCCGGCGGCGGCATCACGATGGCGTTCACGCCGGTCGAGGAGGCCGGGCCGGCGCGGAAGATGGCGATCACCGGCGCCGTCGTCGAACTGGCCGCGATGCACAAGGTCGAGACCGACCACGGCATCCTCAGCGAGCCGTACCACGAGGGCCGTCCGGGCACGCTGATGCGCGCGGCGCAGGTGTGCACCGCGGCGGGGGCCACGCTGACGGCGGTGGCGGGGCGGCGG
>NZ_SSXB01000103.1:0-11810 GCF_021698995.1 Blastococcus sp. KM273129
CTCCACTCCACGCCCGGAGGTCCTCCCCTCACAAGATCCCTCAGTCAGATCCCGGAGTCACAGCTCCTCGACCAACGTCTCCGGTCAGTACAGCTAGCCAGCGCTCCAGCGCGTCGCCGTAGGCGTCGTCCGCACCCGGTGCCCCCGCCGCGAGCGCCTCGGTGGCCGCGTCGAGCAGCACCTGCGCGGCGGCGACCCCCGTGCGCCGGGCGAGCGCGGCCACGACCGTCTCGCCCACGCGCCGCTCGTGCTCCTGCGGCAGGTAGCCGAGGGCCGCGGTCGGCGGGCTGAGGGAGATGCTCCCGGACTCGGCCGGGAGCTCCCCGGCCAGCGTCCGCAGCAGGGTGGACTTGCCCGCGCCGTTCACCCCGACCAGGCCGACGACGTCCCCCGGGGCGACGACGAGGTCGAGGTCGGAGAAGAGCACGCGGGCGCCGTGACCGGCTGCCAGTCCGCGGGCGACGAGGGTGGCGGTCACCCCTCCAGCCTGCCAAGCGGCCGGACGGGGGTCAGTCCCGGCCCGCCGGTGGGTCGTCCGCGACGTCGAAGGCGTCCTCGTCGTAACCGCTGCCGGGGTCCTCCGCAGCCGCCCGGGCGCGCCGCACCAGCCACGGCTGCAGGTGGTCGTAGCCGCGGACGGAGACCCGCCGCAGCGGCCGGACCCGGTAGCCCTCCAGCGGGCGCAGCCGGTCGGCGAGGTCTCGGTCGACGAGCAGCGCGCGGGGGCGGGCCAGGGAGGTCAGCCGGCTGGCCAGGTTGACCACCGGCGAGTAGACGTCGCCGAGCCGGGTCAGGACCGCGCCGTACGCCGCCCCGACCCGCAGCGGCGGCCGGTCGTCGGCCGCCCAGGCGTCGGGGAGCTCGAGGCCGATGTCGGCCGCGTCGGTGGCCGACCGCGCGGTGAACAGGACGCCGTCCCCGACCGTCTTCACCACCCGGCCGTGGTGCCGGGCGATCACCTCCGCGGCGGTGCTCTCGAAGTCCTCGACCATCGCGCCCAGCTCGCGGCCGCCCATGCCCCGGCTGCGGGAGGTGTAGCCGACCAGGTCGGCGAAGCCGACGGCGAGCTCCCGGCGGTCACCGGGCCCGGTCGCCGCGAGCAGCCGGTCGACGTTGGCGACGAGGTGGCGGCGCCACACGTAGTCCTGCACCGCGCGCAGCCGGGGCAGCAGCGCCTGCGCGGCGGCCACCGCCCGCTCGGTGGTCGCGGCCGGGTCCTCGTCGGCCCGCGCGCCGCGGAGCAGCGCGTCGGCCAGCATGTCGGTCTGCCAGTCGGCCAGCCGGGACAGCGACTGCCCCATCGCCCGGGCGATGGAGGCCTCGCTCCCGGCGTCGACGAAGCCGGAGTCGATCAGCGTCGAGAGGACGCCGAGCGCCGCGATGTCGGCGTCGGTGAAGGCGGGGTCGTCGTCGGCGGCGTCGGGGAAGCCCAGCGCCCGCCACAGCCGCTGCGTCCGCTCGGGCGGCATCCCGGCCATCCGCCCGACGTCCAGGCGGGTGTACCGGCGGGGGCCGTCGAGCAGCAGCCGCTCCAGCGCCTCGCGGACGCCGAGGTCGGGGTCCTCCCCGGGACCACCCATGCCCGTCGCGGACCTCAGCCGGTGGTGTGGACGATGAGCACGTCGCACTGCGAACGGCGGGACGCGTCGGCCGGCACCGACCCCAGCAGCCGGCCCTTGATCCCGCTCAGCCCGCGGTTGCCGACGACGAGCAGGTCGGCCTTCTCGCGGCGGACGACCTCGAGCAGCGTCTCGACCGGGGAGCCGGTCACGGCCACGGTGCGCACCTCGCCGGCGCCGGCGGCGAGGGCGCGCTCGGCCGCGGTGCGCACGGTCTCCTCGGCGGGGTGCGACCCGACCACCTGGTACGCCTCGTCGCCGAGGACGTCCTGGGCGCGGGCGAGCTCCCGCTCGTCGGTCTCCGCGGGCAGGTAGGCGCAGGCGACCACGAGCGTCGCGCCGCAGGCGCCGGCCAGCGCCCCGGCCCGGGCGACGGCGCGCAGCGACGACTCCGACCCGTCGGTGCCGACGACGACCGTGCAGTAGGCGTTCACGGGCTCGCTCACGGCGCGCACTCTAGGCGACGCCGGCCGGCGGTGTGCCCGGGGTCACGCGCACCGGACCGGTGAACGTGGGGCGACATGCGCGCGCAGGCTCCCGGATCGTCACCGCGGTGCGCTTGGATGGTCCGGACACGCGTCACCAGCCGAGGAGGAGCGTCATCGCCACCCCCCACTCCCCCGTGACCGGCCCCGTGCGGGTCGAGGTCCGGGGGCTCACCAAGTCCTTCGGTTCCGTCCGGGCGGTGAGCGACCTGGGCTTCACCGTCGAGCCGGGCACGGTGACCGGGTTCCTGGGCCCGAACGGCGCCGGCAAGACGACGACGCTGCGCATGCTGCTCGGACTCGTCCGCCCCGACGCCGGGACCGCCACCTTCGACGGCACCCCGTACACGTCCCTGCGGGAGCCGGTCCGCACCGTGGGCGCGGTCCTGGAGACCGCGTTCCACCCCGCCCGCTCCGGCCGCAACCACCTGCGGGTCTACTGCCGCGCCGCCGGGCTGCCGGTGGAGCGCGCCGACGCGGTGCTCGCGCAGGTCGGCCTGGCCGACGCCGGGCGGCGGCGCGCCGGCGGCTACTCGCTGGGCATGCGCCAGCGGTTGGCGCTGGCCACGGCGCTGCTCGGCGACCCCGCCGTCCTGGTGCTCGACGAGCCGGCCAACGGGCTGGACCCCGAGGGCATCCAGTGGCTGCGCGGGTTCATCCGCCACCTCGCCCACGAGCAGGGGCGCACGGTCCTCGTCTCCAGCCACCTGCTCTCCGAGGTCGAGCAGACCGTCGACCGCGTCGTCATCGTCGGCGCCGGCCGGCTGGTCCGCGAGGCCTCGATGGCGCAGCTCCGCTCGGGCGCCGAGGGAGGCGGCACGGTGCTGGTGCGCAGCCCGCAGGTCGCGCGGCTGGCCGAGTCGCTGCGCGCCGAGGGCATGCCGGTCACCCTCGACGGCGACGACACCCTCACCGTCGCCGGCCGCACCACCGCCGAGGTCGGCGCCCGCGCCTTCGCCGCCGGGGTGGAGCTGCACGAGCTGCGCTCGCGCACCAGCGGCCTGGAGGAGATCTACTTCCAGCTCACCGCCGGCCAGGAGCAGTACGCCGCCGGTGCGACGTCCCCGGAGGGCTCGCGATGACCAACCTGATCCGCGCGGAGTGGACCAAGCTGTTCACCACCAGGGTCTGGCTCGGCCTGCTCCTCGGCGCCTGCGTCATGGTGATCGGCTTCGCCGTCCTGCTCACCGCGTTCGCCGGCAACCCGGAGTCGGGCATCCCGGCCGTGGGCACGCCGCTCTACGAAGAGCTGGCGATGGCCAACGCGGTCAACGTCAACGTGCTGTTCCTGATCGTGGGCATCATCGGCATGACCCAGGAGTACCGGCACCGGACGGCCACCCCGACGTTCCTGACCACCCCGCGCCGGGGCAACGTCGTGATCGCCAAGCTGCTCGCCTACGCCGTGGCGGCGGCGCTGTTCGCCCTGGTGGTGCTCGTCGTGAACTACGCGGCCGTCGCCGTCCACGCCGGCGCGCGGGGTGCGGCTCCCGCGCTGGACGCCGACAACCTGGGCACGCTCGGCAGCGCGGGGCTGGCCCTGGTCATCTACGCGATCATCGGCGTGGGGCTGGGCGCGCTGCTGCGCAACCAGGTGGGCGCGATCGTCGGCGGCCTGGTCTACCTGTTCGTCATCGAGCCGATCATCCGGTCGATCCCGGCCACGTCGGGGGCGTACAAGTGGATGCCGGGCGGTGCGCTGGAGGCACTCACCGCGACCTTCGAGGGTCCGGACCTGCTCGAGGCCTGGCAGGGCGGCCTCCTGCTGCTCGGTTACGGTCTCCTGGCGGCCCTGCTGGGCACCTTCCTGGCGGTCCGCCGAGACATCGCCTGAGGGGCCGGGGCCTCCCCGCACCCCTGCACCGGTCGAGCGCACGCGCCGGGCAGCCCCGAACGCAGAACGGAGAACGCGTGACCACTCGCATGACCGTCCAACGGCTCGGCCGGCTGGTCGTCGACGGCGAGACCGAGGCCGTCCGGTCAGCGGTCGCCGAACAGCCGCAGCTCCTCCAGGGGGTCGTCGAGCGGGACGGGCACGGCGGCTGGACCCCGCTGCACCTGGCGGTCGCCTGCGACCGCGCCGAGGTCGTCCGGCTGCTGGCCGCGGCCGGGGCCGACCTCACCGCCCGCACCGACCAGCACCGCACGCCGCTGCACCTGGCGCTCGAGCACGCACCCGACCTGGTCCCGGTGCTGGTCGAGCTCGGCGCGGTGCTCGACGCCCCCAGCGCCGCCTACCTCGACGACGTCGACCGGCTCGCCGCCGAGCTCGACGACGGCACGGCGCTGACCGACCCGGCCACCGGGGTCGACCTCCTGGCGTGGGCGGCGTTCGGCGGGGCCGCCCGTGCCGCCCGGCTCCTGCTGGACCGGGGCGCCGACGCCGACGGGGGCGCGCTGCACGCGGCCAGCGCCGGCGGCAGCGCGGAGCTGGTCCGCCTGCTCCTCGACGCCGGCGCCGACGTCGACCGCCGCGACGCCGACACCGGGCGCACCCCGCTGCACACCGCCGTGGCGGCGGGCGCGACCGGCGACGCACCGGAGATCGTCCGGGCGCTCCTGGACGCCGGCGCCGACGTGAACGCCACGACGCACGACGGCGCCAGCGCGCTCGACATCAGCCGCGTGGCGGCGGCCCGGCACCGGCAGGCCGACGAGGACCAGGCCAGCGGCAACGACGCCCTGGTCGAGCTCCTCGTCGCCCACGGCGCCACGCACTGACCACCAGATGGGACGGGCGCGCGGAACCCGCTCCGCACCCGGTCGGTGCCCCGGCACGGGCGTAGACTCGACACCCGGTCCAGCGACGCGCCCCTCAGACGCAGCCCCGAGACGAAGAAGGCACTCGACCCCGTGTCAAGCGTGAGTTCATCCCGACCGTCGTCCAACTCGTCCCCGGTCGCCGGGTTCGGCACCAACGAGTGGCTGGTCGAGGAGATGTACCAGCAGTTCCTCGCCGACCCGTCCAGCGTCGATCAGGCGTGGCACGAGTTCTTCGCCGACTACCGTCCCGGTCCGCCGGCCGGTGGCGACCGGGAGCACGCGCCCTCGGGGAACGCGGCGCCGACCCCGGAGAGGACGGCCCCGCGGGAGGCCACCCCGGAGAAGGCGGCGCCCGTGAAGGCTCCGGCCGCCCCCGCCAAGAAGCCCGACCTCCAGCGCCCGGCCGCCGGGTCCCAGCCGACGGGGAGCCAGCCCGTGCAGAAGACCGACCAGCCCGCCGCCAAGCCCGCCCCCGCGGCGCCCAAGCCGCCGGCCGGCGACGGCAAGCAGTCCCCGCTGCGCGGGGCCGCCGCGGCGGTGGTCAAGAACATGAACGCCTCGCTGACCGTGCCGACGGCGACCAGCGTGCGCGCGGTGCCGGCCAAGCTGCTGGCCGACAACCGCATCGTCATCAACAACCACCTGGCCCGGGCACGCGGCGGCAAGATCTCGTTCACGCACCTGATCGGCTACGCGCTGGTCCGGGCGCTGGACTCGTTCCCGAACATGAACAGCGCCTTCGCCGAGGTGGACGGCAAGCCGGTGCTGGTGCAGCCGGAGCACGTCAACTTCGGGCTGGCCATCGACCTGCCCAAGCCCGACGGCTCCCGCTCGCTGGTGGTCGCCTCCATCAAGGCCGCCGAGGGGATGGACTTCGCCGGCTTCTGGGCCGCCTACGAGGACATCATCCGCCGCGCCCGGAACAACAAGCTGACGATGGAGGACTTCTCCGGCACGACGATCAGCCTGACCAACCCCGGCACCATCGGCACCAACCACTCGGTGCCGCGGCTGACCGCCGGTCAGGGCGCGATCATCGGCGTGGGCGCCATGGAGTACCCGGCCGAGTTCCAGGGGATGAGCCCCGAGGTGCTCACCGAGATGGGCGTCTCGAAGATCATCACGCTCACCTCGACCTACGACCACCGGATCATCCAGGGCGCGGAGTCCGGCGACTTCCTGCGCAAGCTGCACGCGCTGCTGCTGGGTGAGGACGGCTTCTACGACGAGGTGTTCCGCTCCCTGCGGATCCCCTACGAGCCGGTGCGCTGGATGCCGGACGTGCGGGTCACGCGCGAGGGGCAGATCGACAAGGAAGCCCGGGTCATCGAGGTCATCGAGTCCTACCGGCGCAACGGCCACCTGATGGCCGACACCGACCCGCTCGAGTTCAAGGTCCGCACCCACCCCGACCTGGACATCCTCCAGCACGGCCTGACGCTGTGGGACCTCGACCGGACGTTCCCCGTCGGCGGGTTCGCCGGCGAACGGCTCATGGCGCTGCGGGACATCCTCGGCGTGCTGCGCAACTCCTACTGCCGCACCGTCGGCGTGGAGTACATGCACATCACCGACCCCGAGGAGCGCGAGTGGCTCCAGGAGCGGATCGAGGTCAAGCACGCCCAGCCCGACCGCGAGAAGCAGAAGCACGTGCTCGGCCGGCTCAACGCCGCCGAGGCGTTCGAGACCTTCCTGCAGACCAAGTACGTCGGCCAGAAGCGGTTCAGCCTCGAGGGCGGGGAGTCGGTCATCCCGATCCTCGACGAGGTGCTCATCGCCGGCACCGACCACGGCCTCGACGAGGTCGCGATCGGCATGGCCCACCGCGGCCGGCTCAACGTGCTCGCCAACGTGCTCGGCAAGAGCTACGCCAAGATCTTCGGCGAGTTCGAGGGCAACATCGACCCCGGCACCGTCCAGGGCTCCGGTGACGTGAAGTACCACCTCGGGGCCACCGGGAAGTTCCGCAACCCGTTCAAGCCCGACGCCGAGATCGCCGTCTCGCTGGCCAGCAACCCCAGCCACCTGGAGACGGTGAACCCCGTCCTGGAGGGCATCGTCCGCGCCAAGCAGGACATGATCGACAAGGGCGAGCAGGGCTTCACGGTGCTGCCCGTGCTGCTGCACGGCGACTCCGCGTTCGCCGGCCAGGGCGTGGTGCAGGAGACGCTGAACCTCTCCCAGCTGCGGGGCTACCGCACCGGCGGCACGGTGCACGTGGTCATCAACAACCAGGTCGGCTTCACGACCAGCCCCGGTTCGGCGCGCTCGACGCTCTACTCGACCGACGTCGCCCGGATGGTCAACGCCCCGATCTTCCACGTCAACGGCGACGACCCCGAGGCGTGCGTCCGGGTGGCCCGGCTGGCGGTCGAGTACCGGCAGCAGTTCAAGAAGGACGTCGTCATCGACCTCGTCTGCTACCGCCGCCGCGGGCACAACGAGGGCGACGACCCCTCGATGACCCAGCCGCAGATGTACGACATCATCGACCGCAAGCGCTCGGTCCGGAAGCTCTACACCGAGGCGCTCGTCGGCCGCGGCGACATCACGCTCGAGGAGGCCGAGGAGGCCCTCAAGGACTACCGCGGGCAGCTCGAGCGGGCGTTCGCCGAGACCCACGACGCGCAGGACTCCTCCAAGCCCGAGCCGGTCATGGACCCGCGCACGCCGCAGGAGTCCACGGTGCAGACCGCGATCACGCAGGAGGTCCTCAAGACCATCGGCGACGCGCACGTCTCCTTCCCGCCGGACTTCACCCCGCACCCGAAGCTCCAGAAGATGCTCGAGAAGCGGGCCGCGATGGCCAGCGAGGGCGGCATCGACTGGGCCATGGGTGAGCTGCTGGCCTTCGGGTCGCTGCTGATGGAGGGCGTGCCGGTCCGGCTGGCCGGGCAGGACTCCCGCCGCGGCACGTTCGTGCAGCGCCACTCGGTGCTCATCGACCGGGAGAACGGCGCGGAGTACACCCCGCTGGCCAACCTCACCGAGGAGCAGGCGAAGTTCTTCGTCTACGACTCGCTGCTGAGCGAGTACGCCGCGCTCGGCTTCGAGTACGGCTACTCCGTCGCCAACCCCCGGGCCCTGGTGCTGTGGGAGGCGCAGTTCGGCGACTTCGTCGACGGCGCCCAGATGGTCATCGACGAGTTCATCAGCTCCGGCGAGGCCAAGTGGGGGCAGCGCTCGGGCGTCGTCCTGCTGCTGCCGCACGGCATGGAGGGGCAGGGCCCCGACCACTCCAGCGGCCGGATCGAGCGGTTCCTGCAGCTGTCGGCGGAGAACAACATGACCGTCGCCAACTGCACCACCCCCGGCAACTACTTCCACCTGCTCCGCCGCCAGGCGCTCTCCGACGTGCACCGGCCGCTGGTCGTCTTCACGCCGAAGTCGCTGCTGCGGGCGAAGGCGGCGGTCAGCCCGGTGGAGGCGTTCACCGAGGAGGGCTTCCGCCCCGTGCTGCCCGACACCGGTGTGGGCGGAGAGCCGCTGGACGGCTCCGCGGTGCGGCGCGTGCTGCTGTGCAGCGGCAAGGTGGCCTACGACCTGATGGCGCAGCGGGAGAACGAGGGCATCGCCGACACCGCGATCGTCCGCGTCGAGCAGCTCTACCCGCTGCCGGCCGAGCAGATCCGCGCCGAGCTCGAGCGCTACCCGGAGGCCACCGACGTGGTCTGGGTGCAGGAGGAGCCGGCGAACATGGGCGCCTGGCAGTTCATGGCGGTCAACCTGCCCGAGGAGCTGCCCGAGGGCCGCACGCTCCGGCGGGTCAGCCGCCGGGCGTCGGCGAGCCCCGCGGTCGGCTCGGCGAAGGTGCACGAGGTCGAGCAGCGCAAGCTGGTCGCCGAGGCCTTCGCGGACTGACCGGCGCCCCGCCGCGAACACCGACGACGCCCGGCCCCCGATCACCCCGGGGGCCGGGCGTCGTAGGTTCTCCGGCATGTACTTCACCGACCGGGGCCTGGAGGAGCTGGCCGAGCGGCGCGGCGAGGAGCAGGTCACCCTCGCCTGGCTCGCCGACCAGATGCAGGCGTTCGTCGACCAGCACCCCGACTTCGAGGTGCCCGTCGAGCGGCTGGCCACCTGGCTGGCGCGCGGCGGCACGGACGACGACGACCTCGAGGAGTGAGCTGACCGTCCCGCCGCTCGGGCTGGTGGTTCCGGGAGACCTCACCGCGTTGCGCACGAGCGTGGTGACGGGCAGCCGTATCCCGCGCCCCGCGCATGCGCGAACCGTCCTCCGGTGCGCCTCCGCCACGGACAGCCCCGCAGGCCGCACGCTCGGTAGGTGCTCGGTCACTCCCATGCGCTCTCCGGCCTCGCGGCGGGCGCCGCGACGCTGCCGTGGGCGCCCGTCCAGGGCGCGGTCGCCCAGGGGGCCTGGGTGGCCGCCGTCGGCGGTTTCGCGATGCTCCCCGACCTCGACCACCGCAACTCCACCGTGTCGGACATGTGGGGCCCCGTCACCGACGTGCCGGCCGGGGCGATCGGCGCGCTGGCGGGCGGGCACCGCTGGGGTACCCACGACGCCGTCCTCGCGCCGCTCGCCTTCGGGGCGCTGGCCGTGGCGGCCACCGGCGCATTCTGGTCCAGCCTGCTCCTGATGGCGCTGGCCATCGGGCTCGCGCTGCGCGCCCTGCACTTCGTCATCCCGGGCCGCACCGAGACGACGATCCTGGGCAACCTGCTGCTGTCGTGGGGCGGCGCCTGGCTGCTGCTCGACCACACCGGCACCCCGTCGTGGCTGCCCTGGGCGGTGGCGGCCGGCGTGCTCACCCACGTGGTCGGTGACGCGATCACCACGGCCGGGGTGCCCGTCCCGCTGCTCTGGCTGGTGAAGCGCAAGCGACTGGCGCTCTCACCCATCCGCACCGGCGCCACCGTGGAGCGGGTCGCGCTGGTGCCGCTCTTCGTCGTCGCCACCGTGGTCCTCGCCTACACCAACACCGACCTGCACACCGCCCTCGACCCGCTCGTGGACCGGCTCACCAGCGCGGGCTGAGCCGGTTCACGGGCGCGGGTTCGTCCGCGTCCACCCGCGGTCGTCGCGCCGGGCACCCTGACCGGCGCGGCAGCGGCGGCACACCACCTGCACCTCCTCGGCGTGCCGCCCGGACTCCGGCTGCACGTCCGGCCAGCCGACGTGCGGGAAACGGGTGAGCCGCGACCGGCTGAGCGCGAGCCCGCACACCGTCTCGTTGCGCCCCCGTTCCCAGGCGTGCACCTCCCCGGCGGGGTACCTGATGCCGTCGTCGGGGTCGACCCACTGACCCGTCGCCGCAACGCTCGCCATGGGGCCCCGGTACCCACCGGTGCGGGGTCCGGCAAACGAGTCGCCGGAGGTGACCGGTCCCCGCAGAATCCAGGGGTGGAGAGACTTGCGGACAAGCTGCTGAACTGGGCGAGCATCCTCGACGACGAGACCCGCCGGCAGGCCGAGCGCACCGCCTCCCTCGACATCGTGCACCCGCACGTGGCGCTGATGCCCGACGCCCACCTGGGCAAGGGCGCCACCGTGGGCTCCGTCCTGCCGACGCGCGCCGCGATCATCCCGGCCGCGGTGGGCGTCGACATCGGCTGCGGCATGATCGCCGTCCGCACGCCCTGGACCGTGGACGAGGTTCGGGCCCGCGGCCCCCTCGCACCGCTGCGCGGTGACATCGAGCGCGCCGTCCCGCTGTCGGCCGGCCGCTACAACAGGAAGCTGACCGAGACCGCCCGGCGCCGGGTCGCCGAGCTCGAGGCGACGGCCGAGGAGCTCGGCGACCGCGTCCTGCACGCGGTGACGACGACGGCCCCGAACTGGGCGCTGCAGCTGGGCAGCCTGGGGTCGGGCAACCACTTCATCGAGGTGACCGCGGACGAGCGGGACCGCGTCTGGCTCTTCCTGCACTCCGGCAGCCGCGGGGTGGGCAACAAGATCGCCCAGAAGCACATCGCGATCGCGCAGGAGCGGGCGCGGCGCGACGGCCTCGCCCTGCCCGACCGCGACCTCGCCTGGCTGGACGAGGGCACCCCGGAGTTCGACGGCTACGTCGCCGAGCTGCGGTGGGCGCAGCACTTCGCGCTGCTCAACCGCGAGGAGATGATGGACCGGGTCGCCGACGCCCTGGCCCGGCACATGCGTGCCGACGCGACGCCGGAGCTCGAGAGGGTCAACTGCCACCACAACTTCACCCAGCACGAGCGGCACTTCGGCGAGGAGCTGTGGGTGTCGCGGAAGGGCGCCATCCAGGCGGAGGAGGGGCAGGCCGGGCTCATCCCGGGCTCGATGGGGACGGCGAGCTACGTGGTCACCGGCCTGGGCAACCCGGAGTCGCTGAACAGCTCGCCGCACGGCGCAGGCAGGGTGTACTCGCGGAGCAGGGCGCGCCGGACGTTCACGCGGGCCCAGCTCGACGAGTCGATGCGCGGGATCGAGTGGCGGCACAGCGACGCGTTCCTCGACGAGATCCCCGCTGCGTACAAGGACGTCGACGTCGTGATGGCCGACGCCGCCGACCTGGTGGAGGTCCGGCACACCCTGCGCCAGTTGGTGAACGTCAAGGGCGACTGACGCGCTACGGTCTCGATCCCGTGACCACCGTCCCACCCGGCGCCCGGCTGACCCGGGGCACGCACCTGGGCTACGCCACGGGCTCGATCGGGACGGCGGCGTTCGGCACGGTCCCCGGGCTGCTGCTCCTGTACTACCTGACCGACGTGCTGGGCGTGGCCGCGGCGATCGCCGGCCTGGTGGTGTTCGCGCCGAAAGCCTGGGACGTGCTGCTCAACCCGTGGATCGGGAGCCGCTCGGACCGCACCGAGGGCCGCTGGGGGCCGCGCCGGCCGTGGATGCTGGCCGGCGGGCTAGCTGTACTGACCGGAGACGTTGGTCGAGGAGCTGTGACTCCGGGATCTGACTGAGGGATCTTGTGAGGGGAGGACCTCCGGGCGTGGAGTGGAG